>CBJNAT010000658.1:0-2539 GCA_966434585.1 uncultured Gammaproteobacteria bacterium
CTAGAAAACCTTCTTCGGGATGAATTTGCTCGACTATCGCTGCGTTTTCGATGTTTTGGGGGATCCGCTTGCGGTGCTCGCTCGCAAGTCGCCCTCGTCCTTCGAGATCATTGCCGTCAATGAGGCCTGGGAGCGCCTCTTCGGACGTCCTCGCGCCCACCATCTCGGACAGCCGATCGGATGCGTGTTCTCGTCCCCTGTTGCGACAGATCTCGCGGCGGCGTGCGAGCGCTGCATCGCTGCGGACGCTGCAATCGAGCTCGAAGTGCAGGTCCCGAACGCCCAGCAGGAGGGTTCCCAGACTTGGCGGCTCTCACCATTGCCCTTCGATGCCGTTGCGCCGCAGGTCGTCCTTACCGTCCGCCCGGCTCACAGCGAGGCCGAGTGGCAATCGACTCTGAATCTGCGCAACATCCTCGAGCAAACCTCGGACTACATCATCCACTACGATCACAAGGGCCGAATTCTCTTTTACAACCAGGCGCTCCAGCAGTTCTTTGGCGTGGGCGAGTCGGGCGCCCTCGGCAAGACGGACGCCGAGCTCTGGCCTGGCGTGCCCCAGGCCGAGCAAACGCATGCGCTCGTACTCGATGTGATCCACAGTGGCACTGCACGCGTTGCGGAGTTCCTGATTGAGCCACCCGGCGCCGAGCCGCGCTGGCACCAGGTTCGCTATGCACCGGAGCGCAACGCACAAGGCGAAGTCGTTTCTGTTCTAGGTATCGGTCGCGATATCACTGCGCTGAAAGTGGCCGAAGAAAAGGTGCGCCAGAGCGAGCAGCAGTTCCGTACGCTCGCGGAACACTCGCCCGATCTCATTTTTCGTTTCGATCGCGAGCTGCGCCTCCTTTACGCAAACCCGGCGGTCGCGCGGTGCGCCGGCAAGCCGGTCGGAGCGTATGTGGGGCGCAAGGCCGGTGACAATCCAGAGTCCACTCATTTCCAGGTGACCTCCGGCGCGGCATCTATGCGCGACGCGTTGCAGCGCGTACTTCGCGATAACGAGCCGTTCGAGTTCGAAGCGCGCGAATACAAGCCGAACGTGCGGGGCGGTTTCACACATTCCAGTTATGTGGTCGTCCCTGAGCGCGATACCCACAATCAGGTGCAAAGCGTGCTGGCCATCGGGCGCGACGTCACCCACCTCAAGGCTATAGAAGCGGAGCTACGCGTGCTCAATGCCACGCTGGAAGACCGCGTGGCCGCACGCACCATGGACCTGGAAGTCGCGAATCGCGATCTGCGCAGCTTCGCACACACCATCTCCCATGACTTGCGCACGCCGCTCCGGGCCATCATCGGTTTCGCCACGCTCCTCACGGAAGACGAAGGCGACAGACTCTCCGAGCATGGTCGCGCGCTGCTGGAGCGTGTGTGTAATGCCGGCCACAAGCTGAGCCGGCTAATCGATGACATCCTGCAGTACTCGCATGCAGCGCAGGCGGCACTGACGCGGCATCCCGTTTCGCTCACGCAGCTGGCTCAAGAAGTCACCGGGGAACTGCTCGTCCAGTATCCGAATGCATCCGTCAAAGTGCACGACGTCCCCAACGTCAGCGGCGATCCAACCATGCTCCGGCAGGTCGTGCAGAACCTGATCGGCAATGCACTGAAGTTCTCTTCGCGGCAAGCACATGCCCATGTGGAAGTGAACTGCGAACGCCGAGACCGCGAGCTCGTCTTCTACGTTCGCGACAACGGCGCCGGCTTCGACATGAGCTACGCCGATAAGCTCGGCTCGCTGTTCAAGCGACTGCACACCGAACGCGAGTACCCAGGCAGCGGCGTCGGACTTGCCATCGTGCAGCGACTGATCGAACGGCACGGCGGGCGGTTATGGGCGCAGAGTGAACCCGGCGCTGGCGCGACGTTCTACTTCACCGTTCCCTGTGCACCCACGGAAGTTCAGGCAGAGGAACACTGAGCGCCCTCCTTGCGCGTCGTTTCCTGCACCTACTCCGCCTTCCACACGAATTGCTCCCCTTTACGCTGGAACTTGCCAAGACCAGGGAAGGGGAAATGCACGGCGTAAATCCGCTGACCCTTGGCAGCGCTTTGTGCCAAGAGTTCTTTGCGACTCGCTTGCGCCGTCGGTGCATCCGTATCGAACGCGATGCGCCAATCCGGCTTTTGCACCGACAACACGGAGTGATGCATGGCATCGCCCATATAGAGCAGCGAGCGCGTGCCGGAAGTGATGAGATAACCCGAGTGGCCCGGTGTGTGGCCCTTGATCTCAACGGCTTTGACCGCGCCTGGAATGATCTCGGCATTGGGTTCGAAAGTCGCGACCTTGGGTGAAATAGCGGCGATGAGCGCAGCGTACTGCTCGATACCTGCGGCTGCTGAGGCTTTCTCTTTATCCAGCCCTCGCAGGAAGGACCACTCGGGCGCGGACAGATGAATCACCGCATTGCGAAAGACGGGCTTGCCCTCCTTCGTCAACAGCCCTCCCACGTGATCGCCATGCACATGCGAGATAAAGACGTCTGTGATGCTCGCGGGATCGATGCCCGCAGCGGCCATCGATGCGGACAGC
>CBJNAT010000659.1:0-2535 GCA_966434585.1 uncultured Gammaproteobacteria bacterium
TCGATCTCGGGCGCGAAGAAAGCGTTGCGATGCTCCTCGGCGATGGCGACCTTTGCGCCGTGTCCAGCGGCGACACGTGCTGCGCGTACTCCGCCCGAGCCGGCGCCAATCACTAGAAGGTCATAGTCGTACTGAGTCGGCATGCGGTTGTTCACACATTCTTGAGGCTTCAGGGCGCGTGCGGCAGCCGCTCCTCGAGCAGTCGGCGAATCGCACCGGTGTCGTAACGCTCTGCCAGTGAGCGCAGTTCATCCAGCAACATCTGCGTTTCCGTGCCGGCGAGCAACTCAGCGGCCCTTTGCATCAGTCCGTTGATGTCGCCCATGCGGGCCAGCTCGTGCAGCTCCAGACCTGCCGCTGCATCGATCATTCCAGCCAGGGGTGTCGCATTGCTGATGCTTGTGACCTGCGAGCTCGCAGCCTCTCGCTGCCACTCGAGACTGAGCGCGTCCCCGATCGCGTCGAACAACGCTGGCAGGCGTACAGGCTTCGCGACAAAGCGGGTGCAGCCCGACTCGATTGCCTGCTCTTGGGTGTAGTGAGATGCGCTGGCGGACATTGCGATCACTGGCACGTGATGCCAGCGTGGGTCCGAGCGAACGACTCTCAATAACTCCATACCGTCGAGTTTCGGCATCACCAGATCCGTCACGATGAGGTCGGGAAGCGCTCGCAGCAACTCATCGAGCGCGGCCTGTCCATCCGCAACCGCTCGCACTTCGAATCCGCAGTGTTGCAGCACACGCAGGGTGAGATTGCGGCTCATGGCATCGTCGTCGGCGATGAGAATGCTGCGCCGGCGGCCTTCATAGCCCGTGATGCGTGCTGCGGCTTGCTCCAGCGCGGGCGACTCAGCGAGGGGCAGCGGTAAGCGGATGGTGAATGAGCTGCCGCGGTCCGGCGTGCTCGCGACCGAAATGTCGCCTCCCATCGTGACGACGAGCTGGCGCGTGATCGTAAGGCCAAGGCCGGTGCCTTCGATGTGCCCCGCACTGAGCTCGTGCACTCTGTGAAAGGGTTCGAAGATCGCGCTCAGTTGATCGGCGGGAATGCCGATCCCCGTGTCCGTTACGACGAACTCGCAACCGCAAGCAAGCTCGTTGCTCTCCGTCACGCGCGCTTGCAGCGTCACCGTGCCGTCCGCGCGTGTGAACTTGACCGCGTTGCTCAACACGTTCAGCAGGATCTGACGCAAGGCTCGGCTGTCGACCAGAACGTGCTGCGGCAGATCGGGCGCGACCTCCTGCGTGAACGACACGCCGGCCCGCTCTGCGCGCAAGCGCGTCAGATCGCCCACGCTCGTGAGTAGCTCCCGCAAGTCCACGTGCTCAGGGTGCAGCTCCAGCTTGCCGGCCTCGATCTTCGCCAGATCGAGCAGATCGTTCACGAGCGTGAGCAGGTGATCGCCGGCACGTTCGATGACATCGAGCCCGAGATGCTGCTCGCGCGTCAACGGTTCACCATTGGTCTTTAGCAACTGCGCGTAGCCCAGAATGCCATTCAATGGCGTGCGCAGCTCGTGGCTCATCTGGCTGATGAAGATGCTCTTGGCTCGGTTCGCGCGCTCGGCTTCAGCGCGCGCCGCAGTGATCTCGCGCTCGTAGCGCATGCGTTCGAGCTCGGCAGCGGTGCGCAGCGAGAACAACCGCAGCACGTCCAGATCCGCCTCGTGCCAGTCGCGTTCGCGTCGATCCATCACGGCGAGATGGCCATGCACCTCGCCCGCGTCGTTCTTCACCGGGATGCCGAGATAGCTGCGCACGCCGAGACTGTCGAACCATTCGCGGTCGACCGGAAAGATGAGGCCGATGTCGCGTGCGTGCGCGACGATCTGGCCGTTGTAGACGAACTCGCATGGAGTCCCCGCGAGCGCGTATTCCGTGCATGCAGCGTAGTCGTCACCGACCCAAAACGCCTGCATGGCTGCACGCCGTCCCGGCAGCAAGTGGGATGTGAATGCCGCCTGCGCATCGAGCGCATGCGCGATGTCGCGCACGATCTGTTGAAAGTACGCTGGGCCGGTCTTGCCTGCGACGCCTTCTTCGATGCGCCGCAGGAGTTGCAGGGCTTGTAGTTCGGACATGCTTGCAGTCCGCTAGATCGCTAGTCGGCTAGTCGGCTAGCCAGATAAGGAAATCCAAGAGTTCCGGCTAGCCGACTAGCTACCTAGCCGACTAGCTAGCTGCTAATCGATCTGTTCCCGCCGAATCCCCAACTTCTTCATCCGGAAGCGTGTGGTCGACGGTTTCATATCTAACAGCTTCGCCGCGCCGTTCGGCCCCTCGATGATGCCACGCGTCTTCTTGAGAATGGCAATGATGTGTTGCCGTTCGGCTTCCTCGAGCGTGAGGATATCGCTGCCGTTCGAACGCTGCGGGGGCGCGGTCTGCACACTCGCCGCCGCGACGGCGAAACAGCTCTGCGGCGCCGGCTCCAGCTTCCAGTCCACTTGCAGCCATTCGCCGCGCGAGAGAATCGCCGCACGCTCGATCGTGTTCTGCAGGTCGCGGATGTTTCCCGGCCAGCTGTGCGCCT
>CBJNAT010000660.1:0-2534 GCA_966434585.1 uncultured Gammaproteobacteria bacterium
AGACCACTGTGCTGAACACTCTGGTCGAACTTGAGCCACAGCTGCCGCGCAATGACGGTGAGCTTGATACCGATCGAGCGCTTGGTGTTCGGTTGCGTGATAGCTGGCCTACCTCCGTCGGCCCGGCAGATGTCTCAAAACTATAGGCAAGTGTAATCGCTGCTGCTCCGTAGCTGCAGGTCCGCTAGGAGATGAGCACCGTAACAGTGAAGCGCTTCGTTCCAAGCGGCAATCGTCAACAGCGGGGCTGCGGCTCAAGGGTTCATCTGTTTATCCACGAACGCAAAAACCGCGCTGGCGAACGCATCGTTCGCGTCGCCCGCGACCATATGGTGCGCACCGGAGATCTCCGCGATCTGCGCGTGCGGCACGAGACTCTTGAACTCTTCTACGCCCGCCTCACTGACCACGCGGCTGCGTCCGCCATGGATCAGCAACGTGGGCAACGTCAGCTTGCGGGCCGCCTCCTGCAACCGCTCCGGCGCACGGACTTCAGGTTCCACGTTTCTGTGCTGATTCTTGCCCATGAATGCCGGATCCCAATGCCAGTAGTAGCGGCCCTCGCGGAGCCGGAGATTGCGTTGCAGTCCGTTCGTATTCTTGGGCCGCGGACGGTGGGGCAGATAAGCGGCGACGGCATCCGCTGCTTCCTCCACGGAAGCAAAACCGTTGGGTGCGCTGTTCATGAACGCAGCAATTTCCCGTGCCCCTTCCGGTTCGATGCGTGGGGTTACGTCCACCAAGACCAGTGCACGTACGCCAGGCGGCGGGTTGGCCGCGACCAGCATGCCGGTGATGCCTCCGAGCGATGCGCCGACGATGATGGGATTGTCAGCGACGGCAGCGATCACGTACCGCACGTCTGCCGCAAACATATCCAGCGCGTAGTCTCCATTGGGCGCCCAGCCACTCTCGCCATGTCCGCGAAGATCCAGCGACACGGCGCGATAGCCGCGACCATCCGCCTTTTGAAGTGCACCGCCCCAGCTCTGGCGAGTCTGACCACCGCCGTGCAGGAACAGAATGGATGGTGCATCGCGCGGTCCGATCACATCTGCGACGAGATCGACACCTGCGCCACGGATCGTGATTCTTTCTGCCCTCATTCGTGCTCCCCACAGCCTTCGTTGCCGACCTTTGTTCCTTGCAGCATCCACGCAGACGCGGCAGGAGTGCAAGGCGTCTGGTGCGCCGCTCCGGGCCTTTCCGTCGGTTTGACTGAGTGTTGTCGGTTGACAGTTGACGGTCAGTCACTCAGCGGACTGTCCGGATCGTCAACCGTCAACCCGTCGAGTAAGTACCATGTTGGCGGGCTTCAGCATGCGCCGCCAGTTCAACATGGGAGGTGCTCCATGGTTCAGTTTCATCCCGGCAGTGAACGAGGCGTCACTCGCACCGGCTGGCTCCACAGCCGCCATTCGTTCAGCTTCGGCGACTACTACGATCCTAAGCACATGGGTTTCGGCCCCTTGCGCGTGATCAATGATGATCGAGTCGCGCCCGGTGCCGGCTTCGGCACACATCCACATCGTGGCATGGAGATCATCACGTATGTGCTCGAAGGTGCGCTCCAACATCGCGACAGTCTGGGCACGGGCTCCGTGATCCGTACAGGTGAGCTGCAGAAAATGAGCGCGGGGACCGGGATCTTGCACAGCGAGTTCAACGCCTCGCAGACCGAACCTGTGCACTTCCTGCAGATCTGGATCGTGCCGGAGAGCCGGAATCTGCAGCCGGATTATCAGCAGTTCAGCTTCGATCCACGGGATCGCGATGGTCGTCTGCAACTCGTCGCCAGCAACGAAGCACGTGAGGGCGTGATTCGCGTGTATCAGGATGTGCAGCTCTATTTGGCCGATCTGCGGAGCGGGCAGAGCATCAGTCATCCGCTCGCCAGTGACAGGCGCGCTTGGGTGCACGTCGCTCGTGGCGAAGTCCGCTTGAATGGCTCCCTTCTTACGGCAGGTGACGGCGTCGCCATCGAGAACGAACCGGCGGTGGAGCTGACGAGCGATAGCGAAGGCGAAGTGCTGCTGTTCGATCTGGAGTGAATCGAGGGCAATGAGGGCTCTGGGCTGTTGGGCTCTGGCCAGAGCGCACTTGCGCGAACCCCAAAGGCCCCGTGCCTTCCTGGCCCTTCACGCCGCAAGGCCATGCTGCTTCAGCAGCGGCTCGATGCGCGGCTTGCGTCCACGAAATTCCACAAACGCATCCATCGGCTCGCGGCTGCCACCCTGTTCGAGCACGGACTTCAAAAAGCGGTTCGCCGTCGCGCAATCGAAGACACCCGCTTCTTCGAAGGCACTGAATGCGTCGGCAGCGAGTACCTCTGCCCATTTATAGCTGTAGTACCCAGCGGCATATCCGCCGGAGAAGATGTGCTGGAAGCTGTGCTGAAAGCGATTGAAATCCGGAGGCAGCACCACGGCAACGCGCTGCCGCACTTCCTCCAGCAGCTCCGCAATCCGCGCGGCCGAAGGAGGAGAAGCTTCGCTGTGGATCGCGAAATCGAACATCGCAAACTCCAGTTGCCG
>CBJNAT010000661.1:0-2533 GCA_966434585.1 uncultured Gammaproteobacteria bacterium
AGGCCGCATGCGGGGTTTTCAGCTGTGGATCAACCTGCCGGCGAAGGAAAAGATGAAGCCGGCGTCGTATCGTGACATTCCGCCGGAGCAGATTCCGGTGGTGCAGCTTGCGAGCGGCGCGCGCATGAAACTCGTGGCGGGTGCGCTGGAACACGACGGCCGCGTCACACAAGGTGCGGTGCAGGGCGTTACCACCGATCCGGTGTACTTCGATGTCGAGCTGCCAGCGAATGCGAATCTCGAACTGCCGATCCAGCCCGACCACAACGCCTTCGTGTACGTGTACGAAGGTGAGCTGACGGTCGGACCTACAGGAAGCCAGATCTCGCTGGCTGCGAGCACTGCCGGTGTGCTGAATCGAGGCGATACGTTCAGTGCGCAAGCCGGCTCGAACGGCGCACGGTTCTTGTTGTTGGCGGCGAAGCCGCTTGGCGAACCCGTCGTACAGTACGGACCCTTCGTGATGAACACGAAGGAAGAGATCGAGCAGGCGGTGAGGGATTTTCAGAGTGGGAGGTTCGTGGCGTAGCGGATGGGCGTGGGGCGTGGGGCGTGGGGCGTGGGGTAAGAATCCCAGGTCCCAGGCCCTCAATCAAAACCAGCTGTAATTGAAACTGATACTGATCCGCTCGCGCGCGGCCGTATTCGGCGGCACCTCATGCCGCAACCAACTCTCGAACAGCACCACCTTGCCCGCTTCCGCATTCACCACATGCCATGCCCGATGCTCAGGCTTCGCATCGGCTCTGCGGGGCGGCATTGCCATGAAGCGATCGAGGCGCGGATCTTCGAACTTGATGCCGGGGCAGCCTCTCGGTGTCTGCACGTAGTACGTGCCGCTGATCGTCGAGAGCGGATGCAGATGGAGCGAATGAACGACCTGCCGAGGCATGATGTTCACCCAACAGTCCGTCATCGTGAGCTCGCGACCCTCCATGTCGTACTCGAGTGCTTGCGTATATGCCTGCACGTGGCGCCGTAACCTACGTTCCAGCTGTGCGAACGTCGGCGAGAACTGGTGCAGCCGATGCGCGGAGTGATACGAGGTGTAGCCGCCGGGATAGTTCTTGCGTGACCAACGCTGCCCCGCGACATCGTCCTCACGCAACTGCAGGCATTCCTTTAGCAGCTGCCGGTTGTGTGCGCGGCCATCTCGCTGCAAGGGCGCGGAGTAGACGAGCGTCGGAAATAAGGCCTGAGCGGGCATGCGATACCGAGCGAGCCGGACGATGTGGCGCGCATTATAGGGAGTCGCACGACAGCCGCTCGATTGGCCTGCTCGAGCGACTGAGGTACGGTGCGCGCATGAATTGGCTCGCGCACGTATTCCTTTCCGAACCTCCGATCGAGTTCCGCCTCGGCAACCTACTGGCGGACATCGTGCGAGGCGAGGAGCGTGCGGCCATGGGTGAGACCTTCCTGCTCGGTGCGCAACGCCATCAAGCTATCGATGCCTTCACCGACTCGCATCCCATCGTGCGTCGTAGCCGGCAGCGCGTGCGCAAGGAGTTCCGCCGTTTCAGCGGCGTATTCGTGGACATCTTCTACGATCACCTGCTCGCGGCCGAGTGGCTGCGTTACGCAGACGTACCTCTCACCGATTTCACGCGCGCGTTCTATGCAGACGTGCAATCGAGTCCACTGGTGCTGCCCGATCGTGCAGCACGTTCGCTCGAATACATCGTGCGCTATGACTTGCTGAGCTCGTATGTGGATGTCGAGGGCGTGACACAGGCGCTGCGCGGCGTATCGACGCGGCTGCAGCGCCGGTGGGGACGCGAGTTTGCGTTACACGAAGGCGTCAGCGACTTGATCGCTCATCGCAACGAGTTTGCGCAAGACTTCGCGCAGTTCTTCCCTGAGCTGCGCAGGCAGGTTGCGTCACTCGGCTGACGCCGCGACCGCTGTGCCTTGCGGGGGCTCGGCATGCAGCGTGACTTGCACTGTCGCCGTGGCCTTCGAGCACAGCATCAACACGATCGCCACACCGAGATAGCCGCACGCCACGAGCGGCGACTGCGCGATACCGATCTGCTCGCCATGCATGAAACCGAAAAAATTGAGCGCAGCACCGGCGAGCGAGAACGCGGCGGCCTTCACGAATTGCCGTTCGACCACGAACACGGCGATCGCACCCAGCACGAGCCCACCGAGAATCGCACCGCCGCCCAGCAGCGCCAGTCCCTCGTACATCACACCCGTCATGCCGAGCTTCTCCATGCCCACCGCTGCGGCGGTCGTGCCGGCGGCATTGAGCGCATTGTCGATCTGCAACTTACCCCAGGCCGCGAGATGCGGCACGAGTGCGAGCACGATGGCTGGCGCATGTGTCTTCGGCGTCTCCTGGAAGGATTGCGCGCCGATCAGCATGCCGATGTACAGCAGGATCGGCGAGATCGCGACGACCGGAATCAGCGCCATCATCAGCGCGATGATGCCGAGCCAGGCGAGCACCAGGACGGCCACGCCCGTGGCCGCGGAGTAACCGATACGCCCGCCCATCGCCTTCCAGCCGGGATGCCCGATGTACACC
>CBJNAT010000662.1:0-2529 GCA_966434585.1 uncultured Gammaproteobacteria bacterium
GGTCGCGTGGATGGCGAGCTGTTCGCATCGCTCGATGAGCGTCGCGTCTAGCTCCGGCACATCGAAGATGCTGTTGCTGCCGTCGAGATTCGCGACGTCGCCGGGTTGCAGCCGATTCCAGCTCTGCCGCTCGACGCGATAGGCCACCATGCGATTGAACAACACCGACCTCGCGGCCGAGAGCGCGAAGCTGCGCTCCTGACGATCCTCGGGTGCCACACCGCTCTCGAACCAGCGCAAGGCCACGCGCAAGTTGCTGGCGTCGCGCCCGAAACGCTGCGGGCCGAACACGTTGGGAACGCCTGCGCGAGCGATCGTCTGCAGGCGCGCTTCGATGGCTTGGGTATCGCCTTGCACGGCGCGCAGCCGCAGCGCGAACTCGTTCGCCTTCAACGCGCCGATCTTGAGCTTGCGACGATGGCGCACGGCACGGACCACTTCGAAGCCCTCACCCCTCACACCGGACCAGTCGGCCTGCGTCACTGGAACGGTGAACGCTTGTTCGGTGACGGCGCGGCGATCTTTCAATCCGGCATAGCCCACCTCGCGCGGATGCACACCGGCGATTTTGGCCAGCTCGCGCGCGACCCACTGCGTGTTGGCGTCGCGCTTGCGTACAGTGAGCAGCCAGTGCGGCCCATCGCCTTCGGGCTCGAAACCGAGCCATTCGCGCACGATGAAATCCTCTGGGATTGCACGAATCTGCGCGGCGCACACCGGGCCACCGTGCGCTACCGGCAGCTGCAGCAACGAGTCCACGCTGCTCACGCGCGTTCGATCGAAGCGATGGCGTGGCTGGCGATGCCCTCGCGTTGGCCAACAAAGCCGAGGCCCTCGCTGGTGGTCGCCTTCACGCTGACTTGGTCGATGTCGATCCCGAGGTCCGCCGCAATGTTCGCGCGCATCGTTTCCCGATGCTTGCCGAGGCGCGGTGCTTCGGCGAGCACGGTGCTATCGACATTGACGATGCGATAGCCACGCTCTGTCAGCAGGTCGCGCACGCGCCGCAAAAGCCCTCTGCTGTCCGCACCGCGCCACTGCGGATCGTTGTCCGAGAAATGCACGCCGATATCGCCAAGCGCCGCCGCACCAAGCAGCGCATCGCAGATCGAATGCAACAGCACATCACCGTCGGAATGCGCCTTGATGCCTTGCGAATGTGGAATGCGCACGCCACCGAGCGTGACGTAATCGCCCGGCTCGAAGGCATGGACGTCGTAACCTTGGCCGATGCGCAAATTCATGAGCGCTCTCGCAGGATTCGTTCGGCTCGGAACAGATCTTCGGGATACGTGATCTTCAGATTCTCCTCGCTCCCCGCGACCAGCCGGGGCTGCAAACCGAGCGCCTCGACGGCTTGCGATTCATCTGTCACGGGTTGACCTTGGCAGCGGCGCAGGGCTTCCGTGAGCACACCATACCGAAACATCTGCGGCGTCAATGCGCGCCACAAATCGACTCGCAACACTGTCGTCTGCACGCGATCGCCCTGTCCGCGCTTCAATGTATCGACGACCGGGCGCGCCAATAATCCTCCGACGGAATCGTTCTGAAGATGCGTCAGTAGCGCTGCGAGCTCCTCATCGCTTAGACAGGGACGAGCAGCGTCATGCACGAGAACCCAATCGTCCTCACGTGCTTCGTTCTCCAAAAACCGCATACCCGCACGAACCGAATCCACTCGCTCGCCGCCGCCTACCACTCGCTGCACTCGAGCATCCGATGCGAGGGCCAGTGATTCGAAAACACGGTCCTCGGGAGGCAACGCAATGATCAACCGGCGGCATTCAGGGCGGGCCAAGAGCGGTGCCGCGGCCCACTCAATGACCGCGCGCCCGACGAGAGTTAGATACTGTTTGGGTCGCTCACTACCCATGCGATCGCCGCGCCCCGCGGCCGGCATGATCGCGTAGAAGTTCATGTCAGTGCGCGGCAGCGACGGTGGATGCGGGCGGGGATGGCGTCGCATCGCGTGAGGACGGGGCTGACGAATTCGGCTCGACCACCTGATAGAACGTCTCGCCGTTCGCCACCATGCCGAGATCGGTACGAGCACGTTCTTCCACCGCGCTCGTGCCTTTCTTCAGATCCTGCACTTCGGCTACGAGCGCCTTGTTGCGTTCGCGGAGCTGCTCGTTCTCGTGCTTCTGCACTTCGATCTGTTCGCGCAGGGTCCAGACCTCGTGCAAACCGCCGTTGCCGAACCATAGGCGATACTGCAGCACGAGGCCGATCACGGCGAGGACGATGACGAGAATGCGCAGGGGCATGTCGTGCCTGGCGTTAGCTCTTCGATCAGCAGCTGATGCCCGGCAACGGCACTGGGAATGCCTCGACGCCCGCATAGCGCGCCTCGGCGCCCAGCTCCGCTTCGATACGCAGCAATTGGTTGTATTTCGCGATGCGGTCCGAGCGCGACATCGAGCCTGTCTTGATCTGCGTTGCCGACGTGGCGACCGCGATATCCGCGATCGTCGAGTCTTCGGTTTCGCCCGAACGGTGCGAAACCACGGCCGAGTACTTCGCCTG
>CBJNAT010000663.1:0-2523 GCA_966434585.1 uncultured Gammaproteobacteria bacterium
CCACGATGGTCTTGCCCGTCGCGCGCAGCAGGCCCTGATCTTCCAGCACCTTCAATACACGACCCGCCATTTCACGCGAGCAACCGACCAACCGGGAGAGTTCTTGGCGGCTCACTTTGATCTGCATGCCTTCCGGATGCGTCATGGCGTCCGGCTCGCTGCACAGATCCATGATGGCGTGGGCGACACGACCGGTGACGTCGACGAACGCGAGATCCCCGAGCTTGCGGTTGGTGCGATCGAGTCGAGTGGCGAGCTGGGTGGCCAGCTCGAACACGAGGCCCGGGCTTTCGGCCGCGAGTTGGCGGAAGCGGGGATAGGTCATTTCAGCCAGTTCGCACTGCTGACGGGTGCGCACCCAGGCGCTGCGCGTGGGCTGTTCGTAGAACAAACCCATCTCACCGAAGAACTGACCCTTGTTGAGGTAGGCGAGGACCATTTCGTTGCCTTCCTCGTCCTCGATCATGACTTCGACGGAGCCGCTGACGATGTAGTAGAGAACGTCGGGTAGGTCGCCTGCGTGGATCACCACCGTTTTGGAAGGCACGGTGCGTATCCGGCAATAGCTCAGGAATCGATTGATTGCCGGAATGTCGCTCAATGGCTTTGCGCCGTCTTCCATAGGTGCCCCTAAATGTCTTGAGAATGCGCGACTTGTAAAGAATTAGTCTTGCGGGCCTTTTAATACAGCGACGCTCGCGCCGCAAGCACTCAAACAACTCAGTGCTCGCTCGCGGCATCGTGCGCGCGGCGGTGATGACGCGAAAATGAGGCTTACACCCAATATGAAGTACTGGTCATGATGCGCGCCGTTGCTCGCATCAATCGACGGATCGGCGAAGGCAATTCTCGTCCGCCAGCGTGTAGTGCGTTCTGGCCGTGTTGTCGTTCGTCCGCTTTCATTTGTTGGACGATGGCCCGCGAGCGTTCATCGTTTGGCGGCAGACGATCGATGTGCGATGACAGATGCTGCTCCACTTGCCGCTCGGTCTCGGCGACGAATCCTAGACTCGTGCGATCTCCCGCAAGACCCGCCAACGCGCCGATCGCGAATGAACCTGCATACCACAATGGATCCAACAAGCTCGTTCGGCTGCCGAGTTCGTTCAGTCGTTCGGCGCACCAGGCCAAGTGATCGCCTTCTTCTTTCGCAGCCTGTAACAGCGTCGTGCGGGTCTGGCCTGCGGATGCCGTGAAAGCCTGTCCGTGGTAGAGAGCCTGCGCCGCGACTTCCCCCGCATGATTTACCCGCATGAGGCCCACCGCATGAGCGCGTTCGGCAGTGGTGAGTTCGTGCTCCGGGAGCGCTGTTGCCGGATTCGGCCGTTCGGCATGAGGAGCGGCAGCCAAGGTCCGCAGGGCCTGATCGAACTGACTGAGCAGTCGGTCGAGGGGGGTGTGGCGTCGGGAATGTGCCGGTACGGCTGGAGGTTCGCTCATGCAACTCATTATATAGAGTGGCCGCTGCGGCCCAGGACGAGGTCGAGCCCGCAGATGCGGGTGGGCTCGCTTCGGGTAAAGTCCGGGCCTCTTCCGACAGGCGCCAGACCGCCGGTGCCAGGATACGAGTCGCTGTTTAACTTGAGTTTTCAGGGCTAATCTGCTCTTCCAAACGCCCGGGGCCTCCATTAGACTTGCCGCCCTTTCGCGCCCCCCTGGGGCGACTTCCCGGAGCTGAGGAATGAAGACCGTCTTCGCCAATGCGGCCACGGTGCGCCGTGATTGGTACGTGATCGATGCCACGGACCAGACGCTCGGCCGTCTCGCCACGCAAGTGGCGTCCCGCCTGCGCGGCAAGCACAAAGCCGCTTATACCCCGCACTGCGATACGGGCGACCACATCGTCGTGATCAACGCGGGCAAGGTGAAGGTCACGGGCCGTAAGCTGACGGACAAGTTTTATCACCACCACACCGGCTACATGGGTAACCTCAAGACCACGAGCCTGGAAAAGCTGCTCGCCGAGCATCCCGAGAGGGCGATCCAGTTTGCGGTGAAGGGCATGCTCCCGAAGAACCCGCTCGGTCGGAAGATGTACAAGAAGCTGCACGTGTTCGCCGGCAGCGAGCATCCGCATACGGCACAGCAGCCGAAGCCGCTGCAGGTCTAATTTAGAGAACAGCCGAAGCACTACCCAAGAGACGATTGCACATGCCTACGACCAACTACGGCACAGGCCGCCGCAAGACCGCCACTGCTCGCGTGTTCCTGCGTGCCGGTGCCGGTAACATCCGCGTCAATGACCGCACGCTCGATGAGTTCTTCGGCCGCAAGACCGCCCGCATGATCGTGCGTCAGCCGCTGGAAGTGGTGAATCTCGAGAACAAGTTCGACGTGAGCGTCACGGTTCGCGGCGGCGACATGACCGGCCAGGCAGGTGCGATCCGTCACGGCTTGACGCGCGCTTTGATCGAGTACGATGAGACGCTGCGCAAGCCCTTGCGCGATGCCGGATTCGTCACTCGCGATGCCCGTGAGGTCGAACGTAAGAAGGTCGGCTTCCGCAAGGCTCGCCGCGGCACC
>CBJNAT010000664.1:0-2521 GCA_966434585.1 uncultured Gammaproteobacteria bacterium
CAACTTGTAATCGTGCCCGTATGTACGCAGCACCTCGCGCATGGGGATGCGCTCGGAATGGCGGCGCACGTTGTCCTGCCACACGCTCTCGTACACGAAGTTGTGGAAGTAGTAGTACTTGAGATGCTTGAACTCCGAACGAGCCGCCGAGAAGAGCTCCTCGCACACCTGCACGTGCGGTGACATCGACCCACCCACGTCCAAGAACAGCAACACCTTGATCGCGTTGTGCCGCTCCGGCACGAACTTCAAGTCGAGCAGACCGGCGTTGCGTGCGGTCGAGTGAATCGTGTCGTCCAGATCGAGCTGATCCGCCGCGCCCTCGCGTGCGAACTTGCGCAGCTTGCGCAGCGCCACCTTGATATTGCGCGTGCCGAGCTCGACTGTGTCATCGAGGTTCCGGAAATCGCGACGATCCCAAACCTTCAACGCTCTGCGATTACGCGATTCTTCCTGGCCGATGCGTATTCCTTCCGGGTGGTAGCCATAGGCACCGAACGGCGAGGTGCCCGCGGTGCCGATCCACTTGTTGCCGCCCTGATGGCGCTCTTTCTGTTCCTTCAAGCGCTCTTGTAGGGTCTTCATGAGTTGGTCCCAACCGCCGAGCGACTGAATCTTCGCCTTCTCTTCTTCGGAGAGAATCTTCTCGGCAAGCTTCCTCAGCCACTCCTCGGGAATGTTTGCCGTCAACGTCTTGAACACGTCCTCTATGCCTTTGAAATAGGCAGCGAACACCCGATCGAAGCGATCGTAATGACGTTCGTCCTTCACCAGGCACGCGCGCGACAGATAGTAGAAGTTCTCAGCGCTCGAGGTGGCCAGATTCGCATCCAGCGACTCGAGCAGCATCAAGAATTCCGTCAGGCTGACAGGAACGCCGCCTTCGCGCAGTTTGTAGAAGAAAGGGATGAGCATAGTTACAGGCTACAGGTAACAGGCCACAGGCTACAGCCAGAGGCGAGCGGCGTTTCTGACTGTCGCCTGTGGCCTGTCACCTGTTACCTACCCTGCCTCCGATGCAGGAAGACGAGCTGCTCGAACAGGTGCACGTCCTGTTCATTCTTCAGCAGTGCCCCATAGAGCGGCGGGATCGCTGATTTCGCGTCATCCTTGCGCAATGCTTCGGGGGGAATGTCTTCCGCCAGGAGCAGCTTCAGCCAATCCAGCAGCTCGGACGTGGAGGGCTTTTTCTTCAAGCCGGGCATCTCGCGCACTTCGAAGAACGACTGCAATGCTGCGCTCAGGAGCTCGCGCTTCAGATCCGGATAATGGACACGGACGATCTGCTCCATCGTCTCGGGATCTGGGAAGCGGATGTAGTGGAAAAAGCAGCGACGCAGGAACGCATCCGGCAGCTCCTTCTCGTTGTTACTCGTGATGACGATGATCGGGCGATGGCGGGCTTTCACCCACTGCCGCGTCTCGTACACGTAGAACTCCATGCGATCGAGCTCGTGCAACAGGTCGTTGGGGAATTCGATGTCCGCTTTGTCGATCTCATCCACCAGCAGCACGGGTTGCACATCGCTCTCGAAAGCTTCCCACAAACGCCCCTTCACGATGTAGTTGGCGATCTCGTGCACTTTCGCATCGCCGAGCTGGGAGTCGCGCAGACGTGACACGGCGTCGTACTCGTACAGGCCTTGCTGCGCCTTCGTAGTGGATTTGATGTGCCAGCGGTAAAGCGGGCGACCGAGCGACTCCGCCACTTCTTCGGCGAGCTGCGTCTTGCCCGTGCCGGGCTCGCCTTTGACGAGCAGCGGCCGCCCGAGCGTCACGGCCGCGTTTACGGCCATCATCAAGTCTTCAGTAGCGACGTAACGGTCGGTCCCTTCAAATCGCGAATTCATTCTTGCTCCGGAGGGGGAGAGTGGGCTGGGGCGCGGCAGAATAACGCGGCTAGCGGGCGGTCGGCACCAATGCAAGCCGATGCGCGGTGGCACCCGGCAGCAACGGCTGTGGCGAGCCGCCGACCCAGGCGGCATGCGTGGAACGGTAGAACGGTGACAACGGATGACCGGATACACCAGCTGGCGTTTGTAACAGGCCTTCCTTCTCGCGACCCGGCGCGACCACCAGGCGCTCCGATGCACCGAATGACTGCCCCTGTACGCGGGGCATGTTCGAGTCGCCCAGCAATGCCGCGCCTGGCATGTCGAGCCATCTTGACAACATCGGGACAGCCCGGCTCATCGGATGCTGCATCGACAGCCGGTTGTGCTCGCCCCAGGTGCATCGCTCGAGCTGCGGGCAGGTCGTCTGCAACTCATCCACAGCGCGCTTGAAGTCATCGAGCAGTGCCTGGTGCCAGCTCCAATAACGCGGGTCGAGCAGGTGCTCCGGCTGCTGTGTCACGAGCTGCCACAGCGCTCCTTCGAACTGCGCGGAGGGTCGAAAACGCTCTCCTTCGAGCGGCTTCACGCCCGCGGTCAACGAGTCGAACACTCGCGACTGCACCTGGGAGCGAAACGCGCGCACGATGCGATAACCCACATCATCCACACTCGCCCGACCGCTCCAG
>CBJNAT010000665.1:0-2515 GCA_966434585.1 uncultured Gammaproteobacteria bacterium
CTTGCCAGTGGATGATCAGGTCGGGGATCAGTGCACGATACGGTGCCGTCGCGACCGTCGTTGCAAAGGCGCGCATGATCTCGCTTACGATCGGTCTGCCTGTGTCGCGATCGCGCAAGCCCATGAAGATCCGTTCGACTGCGCTACACGCCTCATCGTAGTCGGCACCAGCCTCCACGATCCCATCGCGCTCTCTGCCGCGCAGATTGACGCGTACGTACCCGGCATGATCCATGGGCACTGGAAAATGGCGCGTCGTGTTCCAGTCATACATGCGCGCGGACCATATCGATACGAGCCGATCCGTCAGTTCCATCGGCAGCCGTCGCAGGAGCGGGCGTACCCACTCGAATGGCAAGCGACGTTTCATCTCATACAGGAGTCCCGTTCGCGGTGCGCTTCTTGCCGTTTGCCTGTACGCCGCATCGAGAATGTCCGGCACGAGATCGCTCCAACCTGGGTTTGGACCCATGCCATGCACGGCAAACGCGACGACGATCGTCTCGGGCGCGACCTGTTCGAGCACTCGCCCCAACGCCTCATCGGTAGCCTGATAGACGCGAGTCAACGCACCCGAGAGTTGTTCCTTGCAAGCATCGCTGAGCGCGCTCTGCTCGAGCTGCGAAAGGTCCCACAGATAGTGACCGATGCGATGCGTCGCGCCGAACACCACACAAGAAAAGTCCCAAGCTTCCCGCCGCAGCAACTCGCAAACAATGCGCTCGAACTGCTCGATCGACTGCAGCATGGCATCGGTCAATCTCGCAAGCGCATCGTGTGTCTGCAGACCGAAGTACTCCGGCGGCATGATCGGTGCGCCAAAGCGGGCGCACAACTCGCTCCACAGCGTTCGCGGCCAGGATCCTTTAGCGATCAGATCGTGCGTACCCCAACCTCCCAGATACACACCATCGATGGGTGGTGGTTTGCCGAGAATCATCGGGACATCGACGATGCACATCCGGTAGCCCTGTTGTCCAAGTCGTTCCCAGAACGGCCGCGATGCGATCCAGCGCTCTGTCGGCACTTCGCAGCGCATGGCTTCGGCGCGCCAGAGCTTGTTGTGAAAGATGCCGTGCCAGGGTACGTCCTTGCCCGTGTAGAAGCTCGGCCATACACCGCCTGCATAAGAAACCGCCGGCGATCGCAGCGCTCCGTAGCAGCCTCGTTCACGCAACTCGGCAAGCCTCGGCAGCTTGCCCTCGTCTAGGAGGCGCTCGATGACGGTCCACTCGGCCGCATCTAGCCCGATCATCAATATGGGCGTACGAGCCTTCATGCACCGGGATCCCGCCGCTGACGGCTCAACACCGTTTCGTAGACGCGCTCCACTTTGGCCGCGACTTGCTGCCAGCCGTATTGAGCTACCACCAGTTCCCGTGCGTTGCCGCCGAGCCTTTCGCCCAGTTCGGGATGCGCCAGCAGACGCAGCGCCGCTTCCGCAAAAGCGCCGACGTCACCGTCATCTACCAACAGACCGGTGTGCTCGTGCTCGAGAATTTTCGCTGAGCCGGCAAACGACACGATGGGACGACCGGCCGCCATGTAGTTCAGCAGCTTCTGCGGAATGCCGTCGCAAGCCGGGCGCGGATTCAGCAACACGTCGGCGCGCTGCAGATGCCCCGGCAGCGCGACATAGTCTGGATCAAGCAGCTCGATCGCTTCACGCACGCCCAGGGTTTCCGCGAGCGGTGCATAGGGCGTGAAATCGGACTCGGTGAGCAACGTCAACTGCGCATTGCTCAAGCGTTTGCGTAGCTGCGCGAACGCTCGCAGCAATAGATCGATTCCCTGATACGCCGCGAGATTGCCTGCAAACATCAGCCGCCGTTCCGTCGGCGGTTGCCGCAGTGGGTTGCTCGGTGGAGCGAAATGCTCGCTTTCGACGCCATTGGGAATCAACGCGATCCGGCTGCGCTCGAGACGCCCGCCGGCTGCGAGTGCATCGCGGATGCTTTCGGTGACGGCAATCACGTGATCGGCGCGCGGCGGCAGTCTCTGGTCCACGCAGCGGCCGATCGCAGCTTTGATGCCGCTCGACAAATTGATCCCGTAATACGGCAGCTCGGTAGCAAGCAGCGTGTGCGCGTCGTAGATCAACGGCGGCAACGGCGAGCGCGCTTTACAAAGCAGCGCGGCCAGCAGGCCCTCGTAGTGGTGCGCGTGCAGTACGTCGAAGGACAGCGAGCTCAATAGACGGCGGAGCGCCCCGATGAGCATCGGATCGAGCTGCAGAAGCTTGCGTAGCGTGGGGCCAGGGCTGCAGTCGGTATAGCCCGGCACATCACGGATGCGGTGCACGGCAAACGGCAGGGGCGTCGCAATCGCTCCGAGGTGGTACGTCACGACGTGAACTTCGTGACCGTGCCGGGACAGCGCCTCGGCCATCCGATGGATGCGCACCGGCGTCCCCCTGGGCCAGGGAAAAGGACATGCCGCCACCATCGCCACACGCACGATTCAGCTTCTGCGTGCGCCCGGCTTCCGACGCCGTGCGCAATGTTGCCGAAGAGAA
>CBJNAT010000666.1:0-2513 GCA_966434585.1 uncultured Gammaproteobacteria bacterium
CTGTACGCCAATCACCAGCGATCGCTCGCTCGTTAGTTCTCTCCTTCGAACAGCGGTAAGCGCTCCATCAACCGCATCCTTTCACTGACATTGATGTGATGCCAGCGTGCGCCGATGTTATCGGCTCGCGTTCAACTCGGCCTTTGCATTCCACGGCAACATCGCCTCGAAGTCCTCGAGGCGAGTGGCGTGCGGGAGCTTTGCGTAGAGCCACGTCAGATACGCGTGTGGCTCGATGCCGTTCGCCTTCGCGGTTTCGATCAACGAGTACAGATTGGCACTGGCCTGTGCACCGGCCTGCGTGTCGCTGAACAACCAGTTCTTTCGCCCGATGACAAATGGCCGAATGGCGTTTTCGCATCGATTGTTGTCGAGCGGTACCTCGGCTCGATCCAGGAACACGATCAGCTTCGGCCACTGAGCCAGTGCATAGGCAATCGCTTTACCGAAGGCGCTTTGCGGCAGCACCTCGGTGCTCATCGCGATAAGCCAGCGATGCAGTTCGGTCACGATCGGCGCGCTTTGCGAGTGACGGATCTGCAGTCGTTGTTCATCGCTGAGCGAGGCGGCGCGCTCGCGCAGCGGCTGTTCGATACCGTAGAGCCGGCCGATGTAATCCAAGGCAATGCGCGCTCGAGTGTCGGGCTGCGCTTGAACTTTGCGCGCCTCTTCGAACTTGCGACGCACGTGCGCCCAACACCCGGCATGCGTGAGCACGTGGGCTTGGACCGCGGCGCTATAGGCTTCATAGCCATCGGTCAGCAGCACGCCACTGAAACTATCGAGCAGCCGCTTCGGCACGCTGCCACCCCGGGAAGGATCGTAGTCGTACAGCACCAGGCGCCGACCCGGTGGTCCGCTCGTTCGCACCCAGATCCAATGATCGGCACTGGGGGCCTTGTCGCTCTTGAGCACCTGCACCGCCGTCTCGTCCATGTGAATGAGGCTCGCGCTGAGCAGCTGCTCGTGCATCAGGTTGATCAGCGGCACCACGTGCTCACCGCCCAACTGGATCATCCAGCGCGCCATCGTGGCACGCGGCAACTCCACCCCAATCCGGGCGAACTGCGCCTCTTGGCGATGCAGTGGGGTGCCATCCACGTACTTGGCCGTGGTGATCTGCGCCAGCAAGGCAGGCGTCGCATTGCTCTTCGGGAACAACTGGATCGGTGCCGGAGCGATCTTCACGCCCTGCTGGCAGCACGGGCAGGCGTACTTCAGCCGAATGTGGCGGATCACTCGCAGCTTGGCCGGGATGTAATCCAGCTGCTCGCTCTCTTCTCTGCCGATGACCTCAAGGGCCGCGCCATCCTGGCTACACTGCTTTTGATCTTCGGCCAGATCGTGAACGACCTCGATGCGCGGCAAGTCCTGAGGCAGCCCCTTGCGGCCGGCCTTGGTGCGTGAGTGCGCCGGGATCGACAGCGACTCAGGTGCGTTGTTCGTCTCAGGGCTGTGCGCGATCGCTTCGGCCTCGTTGAACAACAGCCGAGCTTGATCGGGTGAGATCTCCTCGACAGAACGCTTCTCGGAAGAACGACCGAACAGCTGCGCCTTCAGCCAACGGTTCTCTTCTTGCAGCAGATCAACACGCGCCGCAAGGTGCGCGTTCTTCTCTTGTAGCTGGGTGAGTTGTTCTTGCGCCTCGAGCACGGGCGCAAGTGTAGCGAACGCGCACGTTCAACAGATCAACTCGCGTGAGAAAAATGCAGCACTCGATGCGGCTTCATCCGGAACACATCGTAGCCATCGAGCAACCACGCCAGTTGTTCACCGCTCAAGCTCACCACCGCCTCGTTCGAGCGATGCGGCCAGGCGAACTTCTCCTGCTCCAGGCGCTTGTACCAGACGATGAAACCCGTGCGATCCCACACCAGGATCTTCAGCTTGTCGCGACGGCGGTTGATGAACACGAACAGCGCACCCGAGAACGGGGCCAACGCCAACACCCCTTCCACCAGTGCAGCCAACCCGTCCATCTGCTTGCGCATGTCGATGGGCGCACGGTGCAAGTACACCCGCTCGATCGAGCGATCAGGCCGAAGCATCGCGATCGCTTCCGATCAGATCACGCAGCCACTTCGCATCGGGCAGACGCTCCATCTCCAACTGCCAACCGCTCAAGTGTTGCAGCCGGCAGCGAATCGATGGATGGGCCTGTGATACGAGCTGTACCGGCACGAAGGCACTCGCTACGAGCTCGCTCGATGCACCCTTCAACAACCCTGCACGCTTCAGTACCGACTTGGCGTTGTACAGCCCTGCAACTGACAGTCCATGCCGCTTCGCATACCGCTGCAGCTGCTCGCCGCTTCGCATCGCTGCTTGAATATGCGTCAGCCAGAACTGCTGGCGCGTCGTCATCGTCATCTTCGCCATGCATCGCTCCTATCCACAATGCATGCGAGCTTGCAGACCCACTCAACAGCGCGAAAGAATGGGGTTTATGGAGCGCTTACGAACAGCGCACAGATCTCCCGGGGTAAGACACGTATCTCTCGTTGCAAGTACGC
>CBJNAT010000667.1:0-2513 GCA_966434585.1 uncultured Gammaproteobacteria bacterium
GTCGATGGGCGCCACTGCGAGGGGCCCGGATCCTTCGAGGACGGCATGTCCTTGATCACGAAGTCCCAGGTCCCATCGCCATCGAGATCGCCGATGTTGTAGAGCATCCTGCGCGTCGGATGCTGAAGCGCGTCGAACTTGATGACCTTGGTGCTGAAGGGTGTGGCGGCGACCGTGTCGTCGCGTTTGCCGCAACCGGCCAACTGACACACGCAGGCGAGCGCGATGCACAGAAGGACTGCTCGCGATCTATGTGTTAGGAGAAACCAAGCAGCCGACAACGATCTATCCTTCAAGCGTCCCGAGCACAGCAGTAGGCAGTGCCGTCAGTGTAGCTTGAATGAAAGTGCGTCGACGCTCGGCTCCTCTAACTGCTTCGTCGGCAACAGTACTTAGCTGTTCAAGCGATCGTCTTCGAAGCCACGTTGGAGGGCTGGCTCGTTGCGCCTTGTTTGTTGACAGCAACCACCGAGAAGTACCAAGTACCGCTGCCGAGTCCCTCTACGACGTACGTGCTGATCGATGGGTTCTGAATGCTGATGATTTGGTCGAGCACCGTGGCGGATTTGCCGAAGCGGATCTCATAGCCGGCCAAGTCTTGGATAGGCGTGCCGTCGGTGTTCGCGCTGGGCGGCATCCACGACAGCGTTGCCGCACCTACGCCAGGGGTACCGGCGCCCACGTCCGTGACCGCGATCGAAAAGGCGGGCAGCGACACCGAGTGGGAACCGTCGCTTACGCTGATCACGATGTTGGTGTACGACTTCTTTTGGCTTGCGGAGGGAGTACCGCTCAACTTGCCGGTGACAGTGTCGAATGAGGCCCATGCGGGACGATTCTGTATCGAGAAGCCCAGTGAGCCTCCCTCTGGGTCGGTAGCGGCAGGCACGAAGGTGTAGAGCTGGCCAGCGGCCACAGCAGAGCTGGGTTTTCCGGTGATCGTCGGTGCAGCGTTACTAGATGGGGATGTTTGTGAGCCTGTGGTTGTCGCTGAGCTCGAGGAGGAGCCGCCGCTCTTACCTCCGCCTCCGCACGCCGTCAGCACCACGCTGCAAATCGCCACAACGAACAACCCGGAATGCCGCTGCAAGAAAGAAGTCATCTCGATAGAGCCCTCGCGCCGTCTGTTATCGACTCGACCTTCGCCGAACACGTCGAGAACAGAGACACCGAGCGCTCGCGAACGAGTGAACCGCGGGCTCACTCATCCACCATGACTACGCCGGCACCTGCCTCCCCGACATTCGTGCCGCGATCTCACCTGTTCGGATTGCAGGTGAATCGCTTTCTAATCGGGCCAGCGCAACACACCGAGATCGACTTGGGAAACAACCGTGAATATCGCAGCTGTTTCCTTCACGGCAGACTCCATCGTCTGCCGGCAGCCCCGCTGTCTTCGGATTTGCATCCTTAAGACCGGTGGATTTGCGCCCCCGCTTCGCAACGGGTTTGCCCTTCAACGAGGGCGACTATAAACACACGCGCTCGATCGACGAAATGTCTCCCGACTACGACAAAACGCTTGTTTTTCCGGCATGTACGCAAACGCAGACACACGTTCGCTTGAGGCTCTATCGAGCAGCACACGCTAGTTGATTGAGCGCTCTGCAATCTGTTCGATGCAGGCTCCGCCGATGCGGAATCCACTCGTCGCGCGCTCAGCATATAAGCCACGCGTTTTGCTCGATGAGCTAAGCAGGCTTAAGGGGAATGTCGTAAGCCGGTTCGATGAGCGAACAGCGCGTGCGCGGAACATTGCGCAGAATCGAGGCGTCACTGCAAAAGACACCGGGGCACTTGTTCGCGCTCGGGCCTATGTATGAAGGGAAAGACCGTGCCATTACTAGCAACGAAGTATGGCGTCGCGATTGGATGCGCGCTCGTCGCTTGCATCGCGCTCGCGAACACCAGCATCGAAGCGCAGGTGCGCTCATACGAGGCTGCCGAGCTGCCGTCTGGCAGGCACGTTTTTGTGATCGGCGGATCCGACATCCGGGAATGGCAAACGATTCGTGACGATCTTGCGCCCGTCGATATCGTGCCGCGCGGTCTGCAAGGGGCCACGCTGAATACGTGGCGTGAGTACGTGGATCGATTGGTCCTGCGACACGAACCCATCGGCGTCGTGATCGCGGCCGGCCAAACTGAATTCCAGCTCGGAACTTCGCCGGAGGACATTGCACGAGCTCAACGCGAGCTCATCGCCCACATCCGCGACAACGCGCCGCACGCTCGCATTTACGCTGTCGGTCTGCGCCCCACTCCAGTGTCATCGAACGCAGCGACGTCGATGCAGCGGGTAAACCAGTCGCTGAGGTCCTTCTGCAAAAACAGCCACCAGTGCACGTACGTCGACACAGCGAACGTATTCATGACACCCAGGGGCGTGGAACGCCGCTACTTCCGCAACGACGGTGTGGGTTTGAGCAAGTCAGGCTATGCGGCGCTCGCCGACGCCCTTCGGGCCCCGCTGCTGGAGACGATGGAGCAAATACCCAAAGCCCCAACGGCGC
>CBJNAT010000668.1:0-2503 GCA_966434585.1 uncultured Gammaproteobacteria bacterium
GCTCGCCACTACTTCAATGCGCCCGGTTTTCCAGGCCGCCAGCATCACATCACGCAGTCACAGTTCACCCGACAGGAGGACGGCAGCGTGGCCATTCGCTCGTTCGCATTCGTCACCGAGTGTCAGGGCGAACCCCCTTACGTGCTTCGTTTTGCCGGCTGGTATGAAGATGTTGCTGTGCGATGCGCAGACCAGCAGTGGCGCCTGAAATCGCGGACCGTACGACTGTGGGACGGTGCGATTCTCAAGAATTTCCCAGGTCGAGGTCAGTGGGTGCCGCGCAAGAGACCACCTTCGCTCATGAAGCGCTGAGCACGCCACTGCGTTCAACCGAAGGGATACACATCCGCTCGCCCTGAGCTGTCGAAGGAGTTTTGCGACGAGCTTCGACAGCTCTCAAGAAAACAGCTTCAGACAGGTCCGTTCGCGCTGAGCAAAGTCGAAGCCCTCACGAAGAACCCTTCGACTTCGCTCAGGGCGAGCGGAGTTCTTCACATCGCTTTGCCGCGTCTCGCACCCGGCACACTCCGCTTAGCACGAACGGACTACCGAATCATTCCACTGTGCGGGCGACGGCCCACACGCTCACGGCACGATTGATCACAACCGGCGTTTGCACCAGTCGATAGCCAGCCTCGCGAGCAACTTCACTCAGCAGCAGAAAATCGGCGTGCCGCGTGACGCACACCGCTGTCTCGCATCCGCGACTTGCAAACGCACTCCGGCCGAAGCGCACGCGGTCGCCTTCGATGGCCCGTACCGCCGTGTTGGCTCTTGCAAGCTTCCGTACATAGCGAACAGCGGCGGCACTACTCGGATCGTAGAGCAGTGCCATCGGCGCACTCGACGCATCGGCTGCTCGAAGCGCCGGCAAGCTCAACAGCAGTGAACCCGCCACGAACGCACGACGAGTGAATTGATAGGCAGTCACTTGGGCTGCTCCGAAGCCTTCGCGAGATACTCAGCAATCGATTGCAGTTGTGCATCGCTCACTTCGCCGCGCGTGATCGCCGGCATGTTGCCGATACCGAGCCGCGCGACCGTCACGACGAACGGCACCGCCAGGTCCGTGCGCGAGGTCAGCTCAGCGGGTTGAATCCGACGTGCGAGCAGACCCGTGCCCATCCCCACCTTGCCGTGGCACATCGCGCACTTCTCGTGGAAGAGCGCTTCGCCATTGAGCGCCGGCGCCTCAGCATGCAACGCTGCAGGCACGCACAGCGCGATGGCGGTCAATACGCTACTACGAACCATGACCACCTCGCACTCGGCTGTTCGCCGAGCCCCAGATGCCGCTCTTGCCGGGCGCAATGATGCCGGCGGGATCGAGTGCATTCTTCACGCGCTCGTTGAGTCGCCACAGCGCGTGATCGTTGAAGTCGTACGTCTCTGCAACAGTATCCATGTAATCCAAGTGCGTGCGGTACTCGCCATACCCGTGCACGTGAGCATCCTTGATCAACGCACGCAAGAACGGATCCACTCGCTGCATCATCGCGGCATCGTCCTGATTGAACAGTACCGCATTGACGTTGATCAGATGACGCTCACCGAACGCGAAGCTCGCTTGATAATCCATGTCGAACTCGCGATAGCGCCGATAAGTGCGCTGGAACTGCTCCAGCGCCAGCTTTCCGGACTGTGGCAACACGGGTGAGAAGCCGATGTGTCCGCCACGCCCACCGTGCCAGTTCGCGTTCTGCATCGGAAACGTCAGCGGCACGCCCATCCATCCGCTCGGCTCGATCGGCTCGCCGCGACGCCACGCCGTGCGCTTCATGCTCTGCGGCTGCAGAGAGCGCATCGCCTCTTCTATGATGGCGAGCGAGGCTTTGTTCACGGCTTCGCGGCCGTACACGCGCAGGCTCACGCCCCACCAGCCCATGCCAAATTTCTTGCGAATCGCCGCGATGACTTCATCCGAGAGGGAGCCGGGTTTATCGGTCCATTGGTCACGAGTGGTGACAATGGCCGCGGCTCTCAACCAATTCCCAATCGTGGGAGATTGCTGCAAAAGTCCTTCGCGCCGCAGCGAGCCCAATACGTCCACCAAGGGACCCAGGTCTTCTGGCTTGTCGAACTCGATGTCGAGTCCCAGCACCGACTCGGGTTCAGGCATCAGCCACAAACCCATCTTGGTCACGATGCCAAAGTTCGACTGGCAGAAGAGCTGGTCCCACGCAGGACCATAGCCGTAACGATAAAGCTGCCAAGTTGGCGAACCTGAGAGAGAGCCCATGCCCGTACGCACGAGATCGCCGTCCGGCATGACCACTTCCAACCCGCAGATCTTCGCTGTGTGTTCCCCATACGGTGTGTAGCCGACGCCGCGATCGAGCGCGTTACCAACGACCGAACCCCAGCTATTGCCAGGAACTGACAGCCACAGCGGAATCTTCCGACTCTGTAGATAATCGTAGAGATCGTAAAAGCCAACGCCGGGCTCAAGCAGCGCCGTGCCGTTCGCTTCGCTCTCGACGGGCGGAAGGAGCGACTCGAGCGT
>CBJNAT010000669.1:0-2499 GCA_966434585.1 uncultured Gammaproteobacteria bacterium
TCAGCGCAGGAGCAGACATGCAAACACCGCTCACCATCGCATTTCGCCACGTCGATCGTTCAGCCGCTGTCGAGTCGCGCGTGCGCGACCTCGTGACCAAGCTCGAGCGCCTTTGCGATCGCATCACCGGCTGCCACGTCGTCATCGAGCGTCCGAGCGCGAATCACGTTCACGGCTCGCCGTTCGTTGCGAAGATCGAACTGGCGCTTCCCGGCCGCGAACTGTTCGCGAGTAATGCGCATCATGTTCGACACGAATACCAGGACATCTACGCGGCGTTGAACGATGCATTCGATCGCGCGAAGCGGCAGCTGCACGATTTCGTCGCACACGCGACGCCGCAGTAGGCGCGATCAGCGACCAGTGGTTTTGAGATCATTCACGAAGGGAATGATCTCTCGCTGAAGCAGCTCATAGACCTTCCGGTCCGTGGGGTCGCTGACCGAGAAAATGAGAGTATCGAAGCCCAGCTCGGCGGCGTCTTTCGCGCGTTGCATGAACGCCTGTTGCTGCTGCGGCCTGAACACATCGAGGATCGTGCGTTCGATATCGTTGTAGTTGCGGCCCAATCGATCGCAATGCGATTTGAGCACGCCGAGCTTGCGACCCAACTCCGCCTTCGGCGCACCGTGAAAGAAGTTGCACGCCTGCGCATACTGCGCGACAAGCCGCAGCGTCTTCTTCTCGCCCATGCCGCCGATGAGGATGGGCGGATGCGGTTTCGAGAGCTGAGGCGGCACGCACAGCGTTTCGGCGAGCTGGTAGTGCTTGCCGTTGAACGGGCCATTGTTGTCCGACCACATCTGTAATGCGATTTGCAGCGCCTCCTCGAGATGCTCGAACCGCTCGGCGATTGGCGGATACGGCACACCCAATCCCTTGTGTTCGCGCTCGAACCACGCCGCGCCGACGCCGAACCAAGCGCGTCCGCCGGAGAGCACATCCAGTGTCGTCACGGTTTTCGCGAGGATCCCCGGATAGCGATAGGTCACGCCGGTGACCATCGTGCCGAGACGAACGTGCTTCGTGAGTGCGGCCATGTATCCGAGCGTCGTATAGCCCTCGAGCATGTCCATCTCAGCCGGTCCCAGCGGCGGGATCTGAAAGAAGTGATCCATGACCCACACGCTGTCCATGCCGATCTCCTCAGCCCACTGAGCCGCGTTGCCTGCATGCTTTCCGATGTTCGCGGCACCGTCGGGATAGGTGAACACACTCAATTGCAGACCGGTTTGCATGGTTGGGTCTCCGGGTATTGGAAGGGATCGGGGGCACCAGGCACTATGCTGCGCCGTCTGGATGCCATGCAACCGCAACGCACGAAAGGCTCGCGGGGATACCAGCATTTGCCGGCATGGCGACGTGCATTCTAGCTCAAGCGTCCGCGCCCCTCAGCGCAAAGGCGTTCTACTCCGGTGCGTCCAGCACTTCGCGCACCTTCTGCGCGAGGCTGAGCGGGGTGTATGGTTTTTGAATGAAGTGAAGCGTCGATTGCAGGAGGCCGTCGCGAACGACGGAATCGGCGGTGTAGCCGCTCATGAACAACACCTTGAGTTTCGGAAAGCGCTCACGCAGCAGGCAGGCCAGCTCTGAACCACCGAGATTCGGCATGACGACATCCGTCAGGACGAGGTCGATCGCCTCGCGCCGATTTTGCGCGATGCGCAGCGCGTCCTTACCATCGAATGCGGTGATGACGTCGTAGCCGTGCAGTTCGAGACTCGCGGTCGCCACCTCCCGCACACCTTCGTCGTCTTCCACGATCAGGATAGTTTCGTTGCCGCGCGTGCGCACCGCGGGCGCGGGCTCGGCCGCCGGCTTCGCGGCAGCTTCCTCAGCTATGGGCAGATAGATTCGGAAGGTGGAGCCGCGCCCCGACTCGCTTTCGACGCGAATGCAGCCGCCGCTCTGCTGCACGATGCCGAACACCATGGCGAGCCCCAAACCCGTACCCTTGCCGACCTCCTTGGTCGTGAAGAAGGGTTCGAAGATGTGCGCCATCACCTCGGGCTTCATGCCGCAGCCCGTATCGCTGATCGCGAGCATGACGTAGTTGCCCGGCTCGCATTCGAAATTCATGTCCAGGTGCGTGCCGTCCAGCCGCACATTCCCCGTCTCGATCGTCAACCGGCCGCCATTGGGCATCGCGTCGCGCGCATTCACGGCGAGGTTCATCAGCACCTGATCGAGCTGCGTGCGATCGACCTTCACGCGTCCGAGATTCGGATCGCGCACGGTGATGAACTCGACATCCTCGCCGATCAAACGCCGCAGCATGTCGCCGGTCTCCGCAACCACGACATTCAGATCGATCATTTGAGGCTGCAGGATGACTTGGCGACTGAACCCCAGCAGCTGACGCGTGAGCGCCGACGCACGCTCACCCGCGGCCGCAATCGCCTTGGCGGCATCGCGCACCACCTCGCTGGCCGTGACATCGGACTGGAGAATCTCGCTGTAGCTCGCGATGATCGTGAGCAGATTGTTGAAATCGTGCGC
>CBJNAT010000670.1:0-2495 GCA_966434585.1 uncultured Gammaproteobacteria bacterium
ACGTCTGCAACCATCCCGCGCTGGACATGCCTGTCGTCGAGGTAACTGCCTTCGGCCATGATGCGGAAATCGCAGAGGACCGCCATCTCGGCGCCAATGCCGATGGCTGGGCCGTTGATGGCCGCGATCAGCGGTACATTGAGGTTGAAGAAGACCGAACGGATATCGTTTCCGACATCGGTGCCGACCTCTTTAGCGGGGTCTTTGTTGACGTCCTTGAGGTCCAGTCCGGCGCAAAATGCGCGCCCACTGCCCGTTAGGACCGCGGCCCTGACTTGCGAATCGGCTTCAGCCGCCAACAGCGCTGCGATGAGCGCTTCACTGAGCGCTTGATTGTAGGCATTCAATCGCTCCGGCCGATTCAGCACGATCGTAGCTACATGATCGCGGACGCTGTACTGAACAACTTCTGACATGACCATCCTCTTCAGCGCTGAACGAAGCGCGCGAGTCGCTGCGTAATGATGCGTTCGGCATCTTCGACGATGCGCTCGATGACGGCTGCGACTGTCGGTAGATCGTGAATGATGCCCACTGTCATGCCGGCAGGAAAGGCACCATCCTCCACGTCGCCACGTGCGTCCGCATCCAGCCAGCGTTCCGCGCGGATCATCGGCAGCACTTCATCATGAGTTGCGTGGCCGCTTTTCTCGAGCGCCAGCACTTCCTCCGCCAGACGGTTGCGTAACACGCGCGAAGAGTCGCGGATCGATCGGCCGACCATCACCGTGTCGCGCTCAGTGGCGGCGAGCATGCGTTGTTTCACGTTGGGGTGCAGTCCGGATTCGCGCGTCAGCATGAAGCGCGTGCCCATCACGACGCCTTCGGCCCCGAGGCTCAGCGCTGCGACCAGCCCGCGGCCATCGGCAACGCCGCCTGAGGAGAGAATCGGAAGTTTCAGCTTGTCTGCTGCGGCGGGAAACATCACCAACCCCGGCAGATCGTCCTCGCCCGGGTGGCCGCCGCATTCGAAGCCGTGAATGCTCACGGCATCCGCGCCCAGTTCCTGTGCTTTCAGTGCGAAGCGCAGCGACGAAGGGCACTTGTGCAGCACCTTGATGCCGGCCCGCTTGAAGATATCGATGTAGCGCGCCGGATTGCTTCCGGCGGTTTCCACGAACGGCACCTGCTCCTCGACGATCACGCGCGCGAAGCCGTCGTAATCGCGATCCTTGATCAAGGGCAGAACGGTGAGGTTGACACCGAAGGGTTTGCTCGTGAGTGCGCGTGTCTGGCGGATCTCCCGCCGGAGGCTCTCGACGTCGGTGTGCGTATGGGCGGATAGAAACCCTAGCGCGCCCGCCTCGGCCACGGCGGCGGTCAGCGGTGCGCGCGCGATGCCTCGCATGCCGCCCTGCACGAGCGGATGTCGAATGCCGAAGAGCTCTGTGACACGGGTGTGAAGCATGCGTGAGTCCTCGCGATTTCACGTAGTGTGCGCAGGGTTACTGGCTGTGTCGCCATAGATATCAAGCCCGCGCGCTGTGATAGCTGGTGTGTATCATGCCGCATGTCCTTGGATCTGAAGAAGCTGCGTTATTTTCTCGTGCTCACCGAGGAGCTGCATTACCGCCGTGCGGCGGCGCGCCTCGGCATCGCGCAGCCGCCATTGTCGGCTGCGATCGCGAAGCTCGAGGAATCACTGGGGACACAGCTGCTCGAGCGTGACCGTCGCAGCGTGCGCCTCACGCCTGCCGGTCAGGCGCTCGCGAAGGAAGCAGCTCAGCTGATCGCGAAAGCGGATGCCGCGGAGCGGCTCGTGAAGCGTGTCGCCGGTGCGGAAGTGTCGCGTATTCGCCTGGGCTTCGTGCCCTGGAGCGTCATGAAGATCCTGCCGCGCTCGCTGCTCGAGTTCCGCAAGCAATGGCCGCAGGTGAAAGTGCGCATCGACGAGCAGATGAGCCGCTCGCAGGTGGAAGCATTGCGCGAGGGCTCGCTCGACCTTGGCATCCTCAATCGCAACCTCGTCGAGACACGCGGCTTGCAACTGCACACACTCGAAACGACGCATCTGGTCGCGGTCGTGCCCGCGCGTTGGCCGATCGGCAAGCTGCAGCACATTCGGTTACAGGATTTGGCGCGGCATCCGTTCCTAGTGTTCCCGAATCACTGGGTACCAAACTATTTTGCCGCGTTCAAGGATGCTTGCCGGCAGGCGGGTTTCATACCGAAGGTGGCGCAATACGTTGGCCAGCCCTACACGATGTTCAATCTGGTCGCGAACGGCCTCGGTGTGGGCCTCGTACAGGATACGGCGCGCCACCTCAAGATGGAGGGAGTCACGCTGCTGGATATCGTCGATCTAGCAAAGCCGTTCTGGTCGGAGATCGCGCTCGCACACGTAAAGCAAACGTTGTCGCCGCCGGTCGCCGCACTCAAGGACATCCTCGTGCGCAATGCGCAGGTGCGGGCGAAGTAGCAGGCTGTCCAAGAACCGCAGTGCCAGTGCCGGGGCACTCGCGCGCCATCAGAAGAGTGGCCGGAGCGCATGCGGC
>CBJNAT010000671.1:0-2494 GCA_966434585.1 uncultured Gammaproteobacteria bacterium
CTCCTGCGTCGCCTCGATCACCGCACCGCGCGAGTTCTCGGCGACGATTCCCATGGCCGCTCCGCCGCTGACGCGGTTGCCACGCACCACCGCGCCGGTGCCCATCAACTGAATCGCCGCGTCTCGTGAACCTAGCAAGTCGTTACGTTCGATCGCGGTGGCCACGTTCGCGGCCAGAATGCCAATGCGCTCCTTGGTGAACTTGTTCTCGCGAATACTGACGGCATTGCCGCCCGCGCCAGAATCCGCGCGCACGGCCCAGATCCCCGCATCGCGGTGTCTCGTGAACTCGTTCTTGACGACGGACGCATTACGGTTCGATCCGGCGAAGCGCACGCCGACGCGATTGTTGACGAAACGGTTCCGCTCGATCAGGACCTCAGTGGCATTCTCGGCGATGTCCGCGCCGACATCACATCCCTGCACGGTGGACGTGCGCATTGCGAAATCCGCGGCACGCACCAGCACGCCGGCCGCCTTGCAGTTGCGAATGCGCAGCCCTTCGATAGTCACGTGAGCGCCCGCGATGTCGAGTACGGGACCGCTCGGCAGCGCGCTGGCGTCGATCTCGGCGTTTTGCACGGCCGCGATGAGTCGAACTCCGTGCGGATTCACGAGTGGCGGCAAAGCGCTGGCCAACGCGACGCGCTGTGTGCGGATGGAGATCGTGGACTGACCTTTGGCGGCGGCAGCGATGAACAACGCCTCGCGCAAGCTGCCGGGGCCGCGATCCTCGCCGTTGGTGACTTCGATCGCCGCGGTGTCTCTTGCCTGGCTCGGTGCAACCTGCTTTGTCTGATACCAGTAGCCGATCGCCACGAACACGGCGAGCAGCACGAACACCGCGAGCGAGATGGCGAAGCGACGATCAATCGCCATCGGTCCCTCCTCGGGAGCGTTGGAGTACGAAGACGACATGCCAAGAACGTTCGATCGCGCGGCGACCGAACAGTACATCGATGGGTGTGGACAACGCCGTCACACCCGCGATCGCACCCAGCGCAAGGAGTCGCGGCAGCCGCCGAATGTGCGGCAACAGCCACGTCTTGAAGGGCGCGGGGTCGACGCCCGTCATCGCATGCAGATGCAAGCCTGCCTCTGCAAACAACTCGAGGTACGTGTCGCGATGTCGTGCGCGGAAGACGGTGGTATCGCACTGTCGTGCGATCCGAGCAGGAGCCGCTTCGAGCAGCACCATGCGACCACCGTGCGCAAGATGATCGCGCATGCGCTGGATGGCCGAGCGCAGTGCATCCGTGTCGAGCATGTGCTGCAGCACCGTGACGCCCAACAAGAGATCGAACCGTTCGCCCGCGTCGAGGTGTGCGAGGTCTTGAACGAGGAACTCACAGCGACCGCCGACGCCCATGTCCGATGCACGCCGGCGGGCCTCGGCGATCATCGTCGGGCTAAGGTCCATGCCGGTGACCCTTGCACCGCGCTTCGCGAGCAGCGAGCTCCAGCGCCCGATTCCGCAGCCGACGTCGAGCACGCGCGCACCGGGCTCGATCTTGAGCCAAGGTTCGAGCGCAAGCTGCTGCGACCAGTGGATCATGCGGTTGTAGAACTCGGGCATACCGTAAGAGCATACGGCCGCAAGACCTGCGCCTTGTGCGGCAAAACGGCGCGCCCGGTCCTCCCAGTAATGACTCGGCAGATACAGCTCCGGCGCTGGTACGCCGCGCACGCTCACGAGACCCTCCTGATCAACTCTTTCTTCTCCTCCAGCGGCAACGACGTGCTGGCGCTCGGCAGCGGTTCGTAGTGGTCGCGATACACGCGTCGGCCCCAAAGCTTCATCGACATCCAGTTTGCGTAACCCACGGTCATCGGCGCGATATGTGTAAGGGCGTAGAACAAATACAGCGGCACGATCGGTGCGATGTAGGCGCGCTCCGCTTTGGGCACGACCGTGAACAGCGCAAACACGCCGAGGGCGAGGTAACTGCCGATCGCCGCGATGAAGTACGCGGGATTGATGAACGCGTTCTGCGGGAAGAGGTTCGCGAGGAACAGATTGTCGAAACCCGCCACGAAACTGAGCATGAGCAGCAGTGCGCTCACGATCTTGAGCGGATGCAGGATGAGCGAGAGTCCCCCGAGGTAGACCACGAAGTGGTACATCGAGAACGGTGTGCGCTTCGCGATGCGCCAGATGAAGCCGAAACGCTCGATGTAAACCTTGAGCAAGCCGTAATACCAACCGACGCGCTGCGAGAACCAGCGCCGCACGTTGCCCGGGCCTTCGGTGCTGACCACGAGGCGGCCGTCGTAGTAGATGCGCTCACCGTGGCTCAGGATGAGTAAGGCATTTTCGAGGTCCTCGGCATACACGGAGCGCGTGTGCTCGGCGAGTGCGCGCTCCAGCGCATCCCGTCGATAACACGACACGCCCGAGGTGATGCTGTAGTCCGCGAGGCTTTCGCGGCCTATGCGGAAGGCGAGGGCATACTCGAAGGCCTGAAAGCGTGCCAGGAAACCATCCGGCTCGATC
>CBJNAT010000672.1:0-2490 GCA_966434585.1 uncultured Gammaproteobacteria bacterium
GATCGAGAAACGCTGTCACCGGACGCAGGCGACCACCTCAGCCCACGGCTCAGCGTCCTGTACGAGCTCGCTGAGCGGACGCAACTGCGCCTAGGCTGGGGCCGGTACTTCCAGTCACAGAGCATTGATGAGCTCCCGGTGTCTGATGGCGTCGTCGAGTTCTCGCGGCCGCAGCGCGCCCAGCATGCGATCGCTGCTGTCGAGCATCGCTATCGGAACGGCACGCTACTGCGTGTCGAGGCGTATCGAAAGGCATATCGCCATCTGCGGCCGCGTTACGAGAATCTGCTCAATACGTTCGTGCTGTTGCCCGAGCTGAAGCCAGACCGAGTGCGCGTCGATGCGCGGCGTGCGCACGCGCGCGGCGTCGAGCTGTCGTTGAGCCGAAGCGTGAGCCCTACGCTGCAGTGGTGGGGGAATTACGCATGGTCAGTGGCGCGCGACGATCTCGGCCCTACGAACGTGCCTCGACTCTGGGACCAGCGACATTCGCTCAACGCAGGCGCGGTGTGGCGGAACGAGCGATGGGAACTCGGTGTAAGTGCCAATCTGCATTCAGGCTGGCGGACGAGCGCGCTCGTGTTCGATGACACGACTGACACGCCGCTCATTCGGGTCACGGAACTGAATGGCAAGCGGTTGAATACGTACTTCTCACTCAATGCACGTGTGGCCCGCACGCTGCGCCTCGAGGGAGCGAGCACGCTCACGGTTTTCGCCGAAGTGAGCAACGCCTTCAACCGGCGGAACCAGTGCTGCGTCGAGTACGAAGTCGAAGAGAACGATGCGGGCGAAACGGTGTTCGATGTCGAGCGGCTTGCGTTCTTGCCTGTGCTGCCGTCCATCGGGGTCGTATGGCGCTTCTGATCACGGTGCGCTGAATAGTCGGATTCCCTCAACTGGCTGCACGAACCTCTCATGCAATGCGATCGACGCGGGGTCTTAGCATCGGCCCCGTTTTCTCGTACGAAGGTTCAAGGAGAGCAGTCATGTGCAGTTTCAAATCTGTTGCGATTGCGGCGTCGGCGACTTTGGTGTTGCTGGCCTCCCAGAGTTGGTCGCAGGGTGGTCCGGGAGGTGGCGCAGGGCAGGGTCAACGATCGCAGATGGGGCAAGGGGGGCCGATGGGCGGTGGCATGCAGCACCAAGACCGAATGGGAGATCGTCTCGCTATGCAGGACGCAGCGCGCGACCGGGATCAGCAGCGAGATCGTATCTACGGCTCCGATCTGATGAGCGACACGGAGCGGTTGCAGTATCGGCAGAAGCTGCAGTCGCTCGCGACCGAGCAGGAGCGTGTGCAGTACCGACTAGAGCATCAGCGTGAGATGCAGCAACGAGCACAGCAGCAGGGACGCAAGCTGGGCACGGCACCGTCCAGCAATGCGATTCAACAGCAGGAACAAGATCGGCAGCGCGAGCGCATTTATGGCTATGAGCTCATGACGGACGAAGAGTTGGCGCAGCATCGCACTCAAATGCGCACGGCCACGACGGCCGAGGGACACGAGCGGATCCGTGCGGAGCAGCACGCGCAGATGCAGAAGCGTGCCGCCGAACGGGGCGTGACACTCGTCGAACCACGCAGATAAGAGCAAGGGCACTAGTGGCGAATGGAACGAAATCGAGGGAGACATTAGACAGGATTGACAGGATTAACGGGATAAAGAGGATGGTCAGATGAGAGCAGCTCGATGAAGGCGTTCCTTACATCTTGTTAATCCTGTTAATCCTGTCTATTTCTTCGATCGAGGTAGATGCCTTGCCCCTGCGACAAGAATCTCAGGGCGAACGCAGTACACAATCAGCTGGTACAGGCCACTCGTGTGGCAAGCTACGCACTCCACGGTTCACCGGCGGAGCTTGTCATGAAGGCGCTCTGGTTGCTGTCCCCGCTGTGCTCCTTGACGTTGCTGGTGGCCGAGGCAGCGGAACCGCCCGTCTCGTTAGCTGAGGATCGCGCCCTGGCGAAACAACTGAGCACGACGCTCAAGGCCGAGCTCACTGCTGCGCTGCAGGTCTCCCCCGAAGATGCCATCGCGGTGTGCAGCGAGCGAGCGCCGGCCATTGCCAAGACACTGGGCGGTCGCGAGGGCGTGAAGGTCGGGCGCACTGCGCTGCGTGTGCGCAATCCCGACAATCGACCGCTCGATTGGCAGCGTGAAGTGCTGCGCGATTTCGCGCGGCGTGCCCGTGCCGGAGAGAAACTCGACACGCTGGAATACAGCGCGGCCGCAGGCGAAGGTGAATTTGCGGAGCACCGCTACATGAAAGCGATCGCCATGGAGCCGCTCTGCCTCACATGCCACGGCGCGCAGCTTGCCTCGTCTATCAAAGAAGCTATCGACAAGCGCTATCCGAACGATGAGGCAACCGGCTTCGCAGTGGGCGAATTGCGGGGCGCCGTCTACGTGATTCGTCGCCCGGCGCGCGATACCGGCGGCACGACTGCGCTCGCGCCTTGAGGACCGCATGTCGAGGCGCTCATGC
>CBJNAT010000673.1:0-2486 GCA_966434585.1 uncultured Gammaproteobacteria bacterium
AGATCTACAGCAAGCTCAGCGGCTCGAGAACTGGCTCAATGAGCTTCTCGAGCAATTCTCCGAGCTCATTCTTCCTATAGATCTGGATACCGCTCAGGTGTGGGCACGGCTGCGCGTGCCCGATCAGTCCAATGCGCTGGATAAGCAAATTGCAGCCACTGCGTTGCTGCACGATCTCACCGTTATCACTCGCAACGTCATCGACACGATCCAGAGCAACCTCGAGTTCAAGGACGAGGAGGTTCAGTACCGCATCGTCAAGGAGATCAAGGCGATCTGACGCCATTCGATGAGTGTGCCGCGGATCCTCAGCAGCCGGTGCGGGCGGTCGCGCCTTCTCAGCGGGCAGCGATCTTGGTCGTGCGGATCAAGCGAAAGGCGGCTCGCGCCAATGCGGAAAGAGATCCGGCAAATCTGAGGACACGCGGTTGGGGAAAACGGCAGGACGCTTTTCCAAGAAAGAGGCAATGCCCTCGTACGCATCCGCCGATTGTCCGCGGCTCTGAATACCGCGGCTGTCGACGCAGTGCGCCTGCATCGGATGATCGGAGCAGGCCATGCGCCACATCATCCGGCGCGTGAGGGCCACCGACACCGGGGCCGTGTTGTCGATGATCTCGCGAGCTAACGCACGCGCCGCGTGCAGCAGTTCCTCCGGCGCGTGCAGCGAACGCACCAGTCCGTGCGCCTGCGCCTCGTGCGCCGAGAACACGCGGCCCGTGTAGCACCATTCCAGCGCCGTCGACATGCCGACGATACGCGGCAGGAACCAGCTCGAGGTTGCTTCCGGCACCAGGCCGCGGCGCGTGAAGACGAAGCCGAAGCGGGCTTCGGTGGAAGCGAGGCGAATATCCATCGGCAATTGCATCGTGGCGCCCACGCCGACCGCCGCGCCGTTGACGGCGGCGATCACCGGCTTGAGGCTGTTGAAGATGCGCAGCGCGACACGGCCGCCGCCATCGCGCACGATGCCCTCGATACGTAACTGGCCGTCATCGCGATCCTCAGCGAAGTCCAGCGCCGAGGCACCTGCGGACAGATCCGCGCCGGCGCAAAACGCACGGCCGCTGCCGGTGACAATGACGGCTTTGACATGGTCGTCGGCGTCGGTCGCATCGAACGCCGCGATCAGGTCCCGCATCATCTGTGCCGTAAAAGCATTGAGCTTGTCGGGTCGATGAAGCGTCAGCGTCGCGATGCCATCTTCGATGGCGTACAGCAGCGTTTCGAATGTCGGCAGTTCCATGATCGTTGCTCGCTTTCCGGAAAACGGCCGGCAGCCGCTCGCGCTCGTGACGACGCCTACAATGCCTGCCACCAGGCGGTGCCATGCTCGTCGTTGCGGCACTCGGCCATGCCCCGCGTGCGCAGGCAACTCAGGTGGGCAAGACACTCCCCCGTCGCCATGACGTACAACTGCGGGGTGATCGTACGGTGATACAGCACCGAAAACAGATCGATAGCGCGAGCGGGTGTTGCCAGCGCCTGGTGCAGGCGCTTCAACCCCTGCTCATGACCCTCGATCAGACTGTCGATGCGCCGGTGCAGACCGTAAAAAGGTTCGTTGTGCGCCGGGAGCACTAAGACCTCATCGGGAACACGACTTCGCAGCCTGGCGAGCGAGGCCAACCAATCCGATAGCGGATCGGCGTGCGGTTCGAGCGGATGCACAGACACGTTGGAAGAAATGCGCGGCAGGACCTGGTCCCCCGAGATCAGCACCTTCAGTGTCGGACAGTACAGGCACGCGTGCTCGGGGGAATGGCCAGCACCGGCGATCACATGCCATGGATGCTCGCCGATCTTCAACACATCGCCATCGGCAATCGCCCGAAAGGCGTCCGGGATGGGATAGACCAAGTTGCCGAACTCGCCGAAGCGGGCACGATAGTGGTCGATCGCTTCTTGCCCCCAACCTGCGCGGCGGTAGAACGCGATGGCTTCCGCCGGCGCCTCGCGGCCACGGTCGCCGGTCAGCACGCGCAGCGTCAGATATTCGAGCCGGGGCATCCACAGCATCGCCCGCGTCCTGCAAACCAACCAGCCCGCCATGCCGGCATGATCCGGATGCATATGCGTAGCGATGACGCCGCTGACGCCCTCACGCTCCAGACCGCCCGCGAACGCCGCGTTCCAGGCTGCCACTGTCTCCGGCGTACGAAAGCCCGTATCGATCAGCATCCAGCGCTCGCCATCCCGCAGCGCCCAGACGTTGATGAATTTCAGATCCTTGTGCAGCGGCATACGCAGCCACTGCACGCCGGAGGCCACCTGGATCATGCTGCCATCGCCGATGCCCGGCGTGACACTCATTGGGTAGATGAGCGGCTGAGCCGATGAACCTCGATCGTCTTGGTGTTCCGAGCCCATCTGAGTTCAATCCACGACAGCCAGGTGGCGCCGCGCGGCGCGAAACTCGGCGACAATGCGTCGGATCAGCTCGTCGCAAGTCGGGATGTCGTCGATCAAGCCAATCACCATGCCTG
>CBJNAT010000674.1:0-2481 GCA_966434585.1 uncultured Gammaproteobacteria bacterium
GAGACCTGCGCCGACCACGCCGAAGTCCGTGTCGGGGCGATCAGTGACGAAGTTGAAGCACGACACAGAGCATCCGAAGTCGTTCGGTGCGGACGACTGGAAGGTGTCTTCGAGGAGGTACTTGGCGCGCAGCGTGCGTTCGTCATCTTCGAACTCATGATGCCATTCGGCTCTGAAGCTTGGCGTTAACACGCCGAAGCTCCTGCTGAGCGGAATCGAGAGCTGCACACTCACGATCGAACGCAGCGACTCGATCTCCTGGTCATCGTAGCGCAATGCTAAGCCGCCGCCCGCGCTGTCGGACTCGTCATAGCCGTCCATGTCGACCTTACGGTACGAGAGGCTCGCGGATGGAGCGAGCTGCCACGCGCCCAAATCGAAGTCGTATCCGGCAGTGAGTCCTGCGGCGACATATTTCCCGTCCGGGTCGCCCGTCAATGTGCGACGCGCGCCGCAGTCCGTGCAGACGGAATTGCTCGTGGTGTCGTAGATGACGCGACGCGAAACATCCGATTCCAGGTCTCCATAGCTCACAATCCCGTTGAGATTCCAGTTGCCGCCGAACCATGCGGCAAAGACCGAGCCGCTGAGCCCCTTCACTTCGACATCGCCGCCCGATACGAGCTGCGCCGTGTCGAAGTCGGCCGTGTATCGATCGAAGCCGATGGATGCACCGACCACGGCGTCGCCGAAGTTGTAATCCGCGCCGGCCGTGACGCTGTATGAATCGAATTCGAATTCATCTTCCCTGGCGGTCTGGTCGTGATCGCCGAAAGAGTAGCCGCCCTCGACGAACCCGCCCCAACGGCTCACCGGCACGTCACTGCCCGAAGTCGCATCGGTGGCCGTCATGACCTCGGGCGATGCGGCGGCGAGCATGATCGAGTTGGTCGGCGTTTGTTTCGGCGTGAGTGCAGCGACCTTGCCGCGCGCCATGGCCGACGCGGTTCCGAGACGAAGCGCGTTCAATCGGCCAGCAATATTTGAGAACTGCGCCGAAGATACCTGCGTGGATAGCGTGCCTTGCGCAGCGATCTCCTCGCCATTGACCTGTTGCACGGCGGCCAGCAGTTCCTCGTCGGTCGAGTAACCGAGTGACCGAGGTAACACCCTCCCTTGCTCGAGGGATGTCGCGGTCTGCACCAGCTCGTTGCAGCGTAAGAAAAGATCTCGGCTGGCTCCCGTGAGCGTCTGCTGTGCCGGCGCTAGGGCAGTGCAAGTCCTCTGCATCGACAAACCGGCTTGCTGCTGGTTGTGTGTGGCTTGCTCGGAAGATGTGACGAACGATGCAAGATCTGCCGATGCCGTTGAGGCGACGAGTGCCGCCGTGCCGGCAACCGTCATTTTCGCGAGTCGCAGGTCTACATTAGATTTCATTGTCCTTCCTTTTTTCATTCTTGCCAGTGTTAGAGATCATGTTGTCCTGCTCGCGCGGGCTACAGCGCGGCTACGCGTGCTGTGGTCATATCCGGCACGAAGAAGTAGTCGCCGAAGTTATGGTCCGCGTCTTTCAAGCTGGAATACGTGGGCGACTGTTTGATGGCAGCGGGGCCGGCTGCGGCGGCTTCCGACTGCATCCGTGCGTTGATTTCATGCGAAAGCATCTCTCCGCTGAGCACGATCGAATTCTGACGCAATATCTGCAGGAAATACTTCGCGAAGAACGAATGATTCGGATCGCCCGCGCGATCGGCCACTGGCTGCACCTGTCCCGACGTCAGCACCATGCGCGCTCGACGATTCCACTGCACGCGCAGCCGCGTGTCGGTGAGTGCGCGACCGATCGTCGTCGTGGTTGGATGCGTGATCGCACCCGAGAAACAGGAGTCGGCAACCAAAAGGACGTGATTCGCGCGCATCTGTTTGATCTTCGCTCGAATATTCTCGGCAGACAGCCAGCCGACCCGCGTGTCCTCGCGGGCGTCAACGCCAAGCCAGTATGCACGTTCAGGTCCCGTGTCTAGGTCGCCGTGACCTGCATAGTAGATCAGAAGATTGTCCTTCTCGCCGAGGGTCAGCGTCTTCTCGTGCAACGCCTTCATGATGTCTTCGGCAGTCGCATCGATCAGTAGCGTCACTTTGTAGCCGTAACGCGAGGTCAACAGTTCGGCAAGATCGCGAGCGTCGTTGCGAGGGGTGTCGAGACTCTCGATATGCCGATAGTTGCTGTTGCCGATGATCAGCGCGTGGTAATTCAACTCCGGCAGGCCTTGAAGCGAGGGCGTGAACTGCAAACCGGGGCCGCCTGTCATTGCAGTGCGACTGCTTCCAGGTGAGCGCAGTTTGGGTGCGTCCTGCGTGGCCCGAGGTCCCGGGTCGTTGCTGGCGAGCAGCGGATCCATTCGACCGTAAACGGCCGTCATTTCGCGCGCCTGTGCGTCGACCTGTCGTTCCAATGCCGCAATCTGATCCTGCTTCGCCTGCAGGGCCGCCTCGCGGCTGCGCAGCTCGCACGCCTTTCACTCTCAGATGCTGGCCCCG
>CBJNAT010000675.1:0-2477 GCA_966434585.1 uncultured Gammaproteobacteria bacterium
ACGATCACCTAAGTCCGACAGGCTGCTAGGCTCGTGGCGGGTGGGCGAGCGACTTTAGAATGAGCTCCGGCAGCAAACGTAACGTGCGACGTGCGAGGGTAGTGGGCTTACGATGCGATGCGATGCACACGCACAACGTGCTCTGCAAACGAGGCTCGGTGAGCGGTCGCGCTTCCAGCTGCTCAGCGTGACCCCACGCACCGATCGCGTGCTCCGACAGGAGCGCATGCCCGTATCCCGCCAGCACCAGATCGAGAATGGCAGGCACGCTCGAGACCTCCCAGGCAATGTTGAGCTTGACGCCGCCGAGCGCAGCTTGCGAATCGACCAGGCGCCGAATGACATGCGACTGTTCCGGGAGGATCAAGGGCAAGTCGGCAAGGTCTGCCAATCGCACGGGCGTTGCGGGCCCGCGCTTGCGCCGTGTTTTCGGCGTGGCGCTGATCAGACACAGTTCCTCCTGCAGCACGGGAATCGTTTCGAGCGTGCTCTGCGGGTCGGGGTTGTGCATGAGGCCGACGTCCACACGACCGCTGGCGAGCCACTCGGCAATGTGTGCCGAGAGCCCTTCGACGAGGGCGAGTCGCGCATTCGGCAACTCGCGTCGGAACGTATCGATCAGCACTTGCGTCAACCGGCGACCGATGCTCGGCGGGACGCCGATGATCACGCGGCCACCGGGCTCGCCCCGGTGGTTATCCATATCCTCGCGTGCGCGCGAGACGAGCTCGAGGATGCCGATGCAATGTTCGAAGAATCGATTACCGGCTTCGGTCAGACACACGCCTCGGCCCGTGCGCATGAACAAGTTCTGGCGCAGATCCATTTCGAGCGCCCGAACCTGGCGGCTCAAGGCCGATTGGGCCACCCGCAGCACGAGCGCGGCCTTGCTGAAGCTGCCAAGTTCGGCGACGCGGACGAAGTATTCGAGCTGCTGCAGGTTCATGGAGACGGCGGCACAGGTTGCACTGCGGCGAGTTTAAGTCACTGACCGGCACGTCAGGTGTAAATGACGCGCCAGCACATAGGGGGTGGACGACATGCGTAAGTACAAATTGCTGGTGGGTGGTCGCGAGCAGGCCGCAAGCAGCGGCAAGACCTTCGATCGAGCGAATCCAGTCACCGGTGCGATCGCATCGCGTGCGGCCGCCGCAACGGTGCAGGACGCCGACGATGCGGTTGCAGCCGCACGTTCGGCCTTCCCGGCGTGGGCCGCGCTTGCGCCTGGTGAGCGGCGGATGAAGCTGTTGAAGGCGGCAGAACGGCTGGAGGCGCGCGGGCCCGAGTTCATCGAGTGCGGCATGGCAGAGACGGGCGGTTCGGCAGGCTGGTACGGCTTCAACGTCATGCTGGCGGCCAACATGCTGCGTGAAGCGGCCGCCATGACCACCCAGATCAGCGGCGAGGTCATCCCCACCAACGTGCCGGACAATCTCGCGCTGGCCGTGCGTCAGCCCTGCGGTGTCGTGCTCGGGATAGCGCCCTGGAACGCGCCCATCATCCTGGGCGTGCGCGCGCTTGCCATGCCGTTGGCCTGCGGGAATACGGTCGTGCTGAAGGCATCGGAGCAGTGCCCCGGGCTGCACACCCTGATCGGCAGCGTGCTACAGGAAGCCGGCCTCGGGGAGGGTGTCGTCAACGTGATCACCAATGCACCTGCGGACGCTGCGGCCGTGGTGGAGCGGCTGATTGCTCATCCGGCGGTGCGCCGTGTGAACTTCACGGGTTCGACCAAGGTGGGTCGCATCATCGCTCGGCAATGCGCGGAACACCTGAAGCCGGTGCTGCTGGAGCTGGGCGGCAACAATCCGCTCATCGTGCTGGACGATGCGGATCTCGACGAAGCCGTCGCGGCGGCCGCGTTCAGCGCCTTCATGAACCAAGGGCAGATCTGCATGTCGGCCGGACGCTTGGTGGTCCACGAGCGCATCGCCGCTGCCTTCGTGGAGAAGCTCGCCGCCAAGACCCGTACCCTCAAAGCCGGTGCACCGGGCACCGAGAACTGCGTCCTCGGCGCGCTCGTCAGTCCCGACTCGGCGGCTCGCTGCGATCGACTGATCAAGGAAGCGACGCAGCAGGGCGCGAAGCTCGTCGTCGGCGGCGAGGTGAATGGTGCCGTCATGCAACCCACCGTGGTGGATGCCGTAACACCTGGGATGAGCATCTATCGCGAGGAATCTTTCGGCAACGTGGTCACGGTCGTGCGGGTGCGCGACGACGATGAAGCGGTGCGCGTCGCAAACGACACCGAGTATGGATTGTCCGCTGCCGTATTCAGTCGGGATATCGCTCGCGCCATGGCCGTCGCCAAGCGCATCGAATCGGGCATCTGCCACATCAACGGGCCGACCGTCCACGACGAAGCGCAGATGCCGTTCGGCGGCGTGAAAGCGTCGGGCTACGGACGTTTTGGGGGCAGGGCGGCGATCGCCGAGTTCACCGATCTACGCTGGATCACGATCCAAACGGGGCATCGG
>CBJNAT010000676.1:0-2476 GCA_966434585.1 uncultured Gammaproteobacteria bacterium
TTCGCGCACCCCGAGCGGCTCGTCATCGACATCGACTGCGATGCCAGCATTCGCATGAATTTGGGCGAGCTGGAAACGGTCACCACCTACGATCTGCCCGTGAAGGTCGTCGTGTTGAACAACTGCGGCGACGGCATGGTGAAGCAGTGGCAAAAGCTCTTCTTCAAAGGCCGGTTGTCGGCGAGCGACAAGTCGCTGCACAAGAAGGACTTCATCAAAGCCGCTCAGGCGGATGGCTTCCCCTTCGCGGTGCGCCTCGATCGCAAGGCCGATGTGCCGCGAGTGGTGCGCGAGTTCATCGAGTTCAAGGGTCCCGCGTTCCTCGAAGTCATCATTGACCCGGATGCCGGCGTGTATCCGATGGTCGGCCCGGGCCAGGCGTACGACGAGATGATCACGGGCGACTTCATTCCCTCGCGCAACAAGATCGAAGTGAAAGCGCCGGACGCGTCGGAGATGTTTTAGGCTTGAGGCGTGAGGCTGCAGGCTTGAGGAGAGAGCATCTTGCTCACGCCTCACGCCTCACGCCTCACGCCGAATCGCCCATTCTCCGCCGCGAGTCGCTCGAGTAGCGGCGAAATCACAAACTCAGCTCCCATTGAATATTCCCTGAGTTTCGCGACCACCTTCGCTAGTCCCACCGACTCCGCATAAAACATCGGTCCGCCACGGTGCGCAGGCCAGCCGTAGCCGTGTACCCAGACCATATCGATGTCCGAAGCACGGATCGCTTTGCCTTCTTCGAGAATCTTTGCGCCTTCGTTCACCATCGTGTAGAGCGTGCGCTCGCGAATCTCCTCTTCGCTGACGGGTCGCACGATACGTCCCCGTCGCAAACGATTCTCCGCAACGATCTCCTCCGTGATGTTCGAGATCGGCACACCAAATTCTTCCAGCACACGATCGATGTCTCGCGGCGAGGCGCCTTCGAGCACCAATTCATCGACCTCCACCTGCCGTGCAGACAGCATGCGATGGCCGACGGAGCCGGGCGCCACACCGACCAGCACTCCAACCTTCCCGAGCCGCTTCGCCAGCTGCATGGACGTGGCAATCACGGCTTTCGAAGTCTTCTCTGCGCGTACGACTTCGACGAGTCGCATGATGTTTGCGGGCGAGAAGAAGTGCAGGCCGATGACGAACTCAGGCCGTTGCACCGCGCTCGCGATCTCATCGATGTTCAACGCGGAGGTGTTGGTGGCGAGAATCGCGTTCGACTTAGCGATCGTGTCCAGTTGCCCGAACACTTCCTTCTTCGCCTCCATGTCCTCGACCACCGCCTCGATGATGAGATCGCAATCCGCGAGCTCGGCGAGGTTGGCAGGCTTGATCAAATCGAGGCGCTTCTGCGCGCTCACTTGATTGACACGTCCACTGCGCGCGTTCGATTCGTAGTTGCGGTGGATGGTAGTGAGCGCGCGCTCGACCGCGTCCGTCGAGACGTCTGCGAGTTTCACCGTCAGGCCTGCGTCGGCGAATGACATCGCGATGCTACTGCCCATGAAGCCTGCGCCGGCCACGCCCACTTTGTTGACCGCGAGGATGGGCGTGTGTCCGCCCACATCGGGGACCTTCCGCGCCTCGCGCTCCGCAAAGAACACATGGCGCAATGCCGCCGATTCCGGACTCGTCTGCAGCTCTTGACCAAGTTGTGATTCGAGACGCGAGCCTTCTTCGAACGGCAGGTTCACCGCTGCCTCTACGGCTCGCACGATGTGCTCGGCCGCTTTGCTGCCGCGGAACTTGCATGCATCGCTCGCGCGGGCCTGCGCGAAGATCTCCGCCTTGCCGCGCGCTGCCAATACTTTCTCATTCAGATCACCCATCCTGCGGCAGGGTCGCTGCTCGGCAATCAGCTTGCGGGCGAAACTGATCGCATCATCATGAAAATCGAACTCGGTGATGAGCTCATCGATGAGCCCCAGTTCCAGGCACGCTGGCGCGGTGAGCGGCTCACCGCTCAGCAGCAGCTCCAGCGCTTTCTCCGGGCCGAGGGCCCGGGTCAGCCGCTGTGTCCCACCTGCGCCAGGCAATAAGCCGAGTTTGATCTCGGGTAAACCGCACTTCGCGGTCGGCACTGCGACTCGATAGTGGCACGCCAAGGCCACCTCGAAACCCCCGCCTAGCGCAGTACCGTGAATCGCAGCGACGACTGGTTTGGTTGCCGCTTCGATAGCGTCGATGATGTCGATCACTCGCGGTGCCTGCTCGATGGGATCGTCGAGCTCTTTGATGTCTGCGCCAGCGATGAAGGTGCGACCCGCACAGAGCAAAACGATGGCCTTCGCGGTTGGATCGGCCAGCGCCTGCTGAAGTGCACTCATGAGCCCCTGGCGCGTCGCGAACGACAGGGCATTGACGGGAGGCGAGTCGATCGTGACGAGGGCCACCTCGCGTTTCATCTTGAGCTTTGCAGTGTCCGGCGCCGATTCCATGCCTGTCCCCGCACCAGGGTGAGTGACTGAATTATAGGAAG
>CBJNAT010000677.1:0-2474 GCA_966434585.1 uncultured Gammaproteobacteria bacterium
CAAGCCGTCCTGGTGATAGCCCGCGATCACGAGCCGGCCTCGTTCCGCGACGATCGCACCCGCAATGTCGAGCGTCGCTTGCACGCCAACGACTTCGATGGCGCGATCGATCCCGCGGCCGTGACTCGCGCGCATCACTTGGTGAATCGCGTTCCGCGGATCCTCCGTGGCGAGCACACCCTCTGCGCCGGCTCGTTTTGCGGCATCCAATGCGAACTCGCGGCGCGAAATAGCAAGCACGTGCGCACCGGCTCTCGTGGCGAGCTGCGTGAGCAACACGCCGAGGAAGCCAGCTCCTACGATGGCGACCGTGTGGTCGGCTTGGATGTCGCTGCGCTCGAAGATATTCATCGCGCAGCCGAGCGGTTCGCCTGGGAACGGGTGGTCGTCGAGTTCCCGCGGCAGCTTCACGAGAGCATCGGCGGGTGCGATGTCCGTCTCGGCGTACGCATGACCGGAGATCAACGCAACACGTTCGCCGATCTCGAAACCGCTGACTTCGGCACCGAGTGCATCGATGCGACCCCAGCCTTCATGTCCAGGGGCTCCGGCCTCGAACGGATACTGGAACCATGGGCGTCCTTCCCACACCGGCAGGTTCGAGGCACACACGCCGCATCCTTCGAGCCGCACTCGTACTTCTCCCACGTCCGGCTCGCGCGTGGGCTGTGCGAGGAGCTCTGTGGTGCCAGGCCCCGTAACCGTCGCGGCACGATGTACGCGTGCAGCGCTGGGGCGCTCGACGGCGCTCATGGCCGTGCTCCTGTCGCGAGCGATCGGTTCCGGCTGCGAGCCAGAGGGACATCGGCCATCGCGCCATCCAGCCACGTCGCCAGCGCTTCGATACCTCGCCGCACATCGGTTTGCGGCCGCCAGCCGGTCGCCTCTTGGAAGCGCCGGACATCGGAGACGTAGTAGCGCTGATCGCCCGTGCGCCAAGCGGCATACTCGAGCTCGATCGAAGTCGCGAGCGTCTGCTCGATGCTCGAGAGCACTTCGCGCAGACTCACGGCGTTCGCTGGGCCGCCACCGACATTGAAGGCACGACCCGAGAGCGTGCCGATATCCGCATACGCCGCCTCGAAAGCGTCGAGCAAATCTTCGACGAACAGCACGTCGCGAACCTGACAACCGTCGCCATAGATCGTGATCGGCTGGCCAGCGAGCGCGCTGCGCAGGAAGTGTGCAACCCAGCCTTGATCCTCGTTGCCGTGCTGATGCGGGCCGTAGATGCAACTCATGCGCAGTACTACGCCGTGAATGCCGTAGCTGCGCGCGTAGTCGAGCACGTACTGTTCTGCGGCGCCCTTCGAACAGCCGTACGGGCTGTGAAACTCCAAGCTCCGACACTCGCCGATGCCTTGCTCGCGGATCTGCCGATCGTCCGGTTCATGGCGCCCGCCCGCGATGGCGAGGTCGATGTCGCCCAGCGCGCCGTACACCTTGTTCGTCGATGAGAAGACGATGGATGGCGGACGTTCGCAGCGTCGTATCGCTTCCAGTACGTTCAGCGTGCCGAGCGCATTCACTTCGAAGTCGTGTCGCGGATCGACGAGACTCGAAGTCACCGCAACCTGCGCGGCCAAATGAAACACGTGGTCGACGCCAACCACGGCAGCCTGCACGGCCGCAGCATCCCGCACGTCGCCTCGTACGATGTCGACACGCTCGCCATGGATGTCGCGTAGCCAACGCACGTTGTCCTTCACACCCGCACGCGCGAACGAATCGAATACACGTACGTCGCAACCGCGCTCGATTAGCCGATGCGCGAGGTTGGCGCCGATGAAGCCTGCACCGCCCGTGATGAGCACGGCGCTGCGTGGCGCCCAAGCCGTGTCATTCATGACGGTGGCGTTCATAGCGTGAGCCCTCGCCGGCTCAGTTCAGCCGTGGCATGCATGAAGTTGTCGACGGCTTGCGCCTGCGCGAGCCACTCAGCGAGTTCCTGGAGTCCATCCTGGAAGCGCACGCTGGGCTCATAACCCAGCTGCTCACGAGCCTTGCCGATATCGGCGTAACAATGCCGGATGTCGCCGGCGCGGTACTTGCCGTTGATCTGCGGCGCGACGCCCGCGTTCGTGGCACGAATGACATCGTGAGCGACGGACTCGATCGTCCGCATCTCCCCTGCGCCGATGTTGAACACTTCGCTCACAGCCGGCGTCGTCAAGGCGAGCGAACACGCCTGCGCGACGTCCCACACGCTCACGAAATCGCGCTGCTGCTGACCATCCTCGAAGATGATGGGCGCGTTCTTGTTCAGGCAACGCGCCGCAAAGATTGCGAGCACGCCTGTGTATGGATTGGAGAGGGCTTGTTCCGGGCCATACACATTGAAGAAGCGCAACGCCACGGTCGGCACGTTGTACGTGTGACCGAAGATCAGACAGAGCTTCTCCTGGTCGTACTTGGAGAGCGCATATACGGAGGCTGGCGCAGCCGCCTTGCTCTCCGGTGTGGGTACCGGCTCG
>CBJNAT010000678.1:0-2474 GCA_966434585.1 uncultured Gammaproteobacteria bacterium
GAAGGTTGCGTTGGAACAGCTGCCCGCCTCGAGTCATCCGATGGACGTGCTGCGCACGGGCGCCTCCGTGCTCGGTTGCGTGCTGCCGGAAAAGGATGATCACAACATTGCTGGCGCACGCGACATTGCCGACCGCCTGATGGCGAGCTTCGGCTCGATGCTCACGTATTGGTATCACTACAGTCACTCGGGCAAGCGCATCGAAGTAGAGACTGACGATGACTCGATCGGCGGCCACTTTCTCCATCTGCTCCACGGCAAGAAGCCGTCGGCTGAGTGGGTGCGCGCGATGCACACCTCGCTCGTGCTGTACGCCGAGCATGAGTTCAACGCCTCGACCTTCACGGCTCGCGTGGTGGCCGGCACGGGCTCGGACATGTACTCGTGCATCACCGGTGCGATCGGCGCGCTGCGCGGTCCGAAACACGGCGGTGCGAACGAGGTGGCGTTCGAGATTCAGAAGCGCTACGACAGTCCGGATCAGGCCGAAGAGGACATTCGCCGTCGCGTCGCTAACAAAGAAGTCGTGATCGGCTTCGGTCACCCGGTGTACACGATCTCCGATCCGCGCAACGTCGTCATCAAGGAAGTGGCTCGCAAGCTGGGTGAGAGCGCCGGCGACATGAAGATGTGGAACATCGCCGAGCGTCTCGAGCGGGTCATGAAAGAAGTGAAGAACATGTTCCCGAACCTCGATTGGTTCTCGGCCGTGTCCTATCACTTGATGGGCGTGCCGACCGCGATGTTCACGCCGCTGTTTGTGATTGCTCGTACGTCCGGCTGGTCCGCTCACGTCATCGAGCAGCGTATCGATGGCAAGATCATCCGCCCCAGCGCCAACTACACCGGGCCGGAGAACTTGAAGTTCGTGCCAATCGAGCAGCGGAAATAAGCATGGTCAACAGGTGACAGGCGACAGGCGACAGCCAGAAGAAGATCCGCTTCGTTCTGGCTGTTACCTGTAGCCTGTTGCCTGTCACCTCGATATGTCTTCGTCCGCCCCATCCGCCGAACGTCCCGACTTCGATCGGGTACTTGTGGATGTCGCCGACTACGCGCTCTCGGCGCCCATCGACAGCGCACTCGCCTACGACACTGCGTACGACTGCCTTCTGGATTCGCTCGCGTGTGCATTCGAGGCGCTCAAAGTGCCGGATTGCACGAAGCTGCTCGGTCCCATCGTGCCGGGCGCCACGATGTCGGGCGGCGCACGTGTGCCGGGCACCTCGTATGAGCTGGATCCTGTCCAAGCCGCCTTCAACATCGGCACGCTGATTCGCTGGCTCGATTTCAACGACACTTGGCTTGCGGCCGAATGGACTCATCCGTCCGACAATCTGGGCGGCATTCTTGCGGTTGCCGATTACCTGTCGCGTAAAGCCGGGCGCGAAGGCAAGAGCGGTCCGCTCGTGCGCGATGTGCTCACGGCTATGATCAAGGCGCACGAGATCCAGGGCGTGACGGCACTGGAGAACAGTTTCAATAGCGTTGGTCTCGATCACGTTCTGCTGGTGCGCATCGCAACGACCGCCGTCATAGCGACCATGCTCGGCGCGAAGCGCGAACAGGTGATCAACGCACTCTCGAATGCATTTCTCGACGGCGGCGCATTGCGCACTTATCGCCAGGCGCCGAACACCGGCTCGCGCAAGAGCTGGGCTGCCGGCGATGCAACCAGCCGTGGCGTCCGGCTCGCACTCATGTCGCTGACCGGCGAGATGGGTTATCCGTCCGCACTCTCGGCGAACACCTGGGGCTTCCAGGACGTGCTGTTCAAAGGACAGCCGCTCGTCTATCGCCAGCCATTGCGCAGTTACGTCATGGAAAACGTGCTGTTCAAACTGGCCTATCCCGGCGAGTTTCATGCGCAAACGGCGATCGAAGCCGCCATGGCGTTGCACGAAGACATTGCCTATCGAATCAGTGACATCGCCAAGGTCGTCATCGAAACTCAAGAACCGGGCATGCGCATCATCAACAAGGTCGGGCCGCTTGCGAATCCGGCCGATCGCGATCACTGCATCCAATACATGGTGGCGATTCCGCTGTTGTTCGGGCGCTTGACCAGCACCGATTACGAAGATGCCGTCGCGAGCGATTCACGTGTGGACGTGCTGCGCGGCAAGATGGAAGTGCGGGAGAACCCGGAGTTCACTGCGGAGTACTACGCGGCCGATAAACGCCACATCGGCAACGCCGTGCAAGTATTCTTCGCGGCCGGTACGAGCACGCGTCGCGTGCGGATCGATGTTCCCGTAGGCCATCGCAAGCGACGCAGCGAGGGGATGCCGCTGCTCAAAAGCAAATTCGAGACGGCGGTCGGAGCGCACTTTTCGGCGCATCAGGCAAATGGCATCAAGGCGCTGTGTGCGGATCGCGCGAAAGTCGAGCAGATGCCGGTGCGGGAGTTCGTGGCGGCGTTGGTGGTGAATAAATAGTCGGCTAGTCAGTCAGTCAGCTAGTCGGCTAGCCAG
>CBJNAT010000679.1:0-2468 GCA_966434585.1 uncultured Gammaproteobacteria bacterium
CTGCTTCGCGCAGAATCTCCAGCTTCTGCTCCGCCGTGAATTGCCGATATGCTCGTTTGCCCATGATCTTCGTTCTCTCTGCAGCTCCCCTGCAGCAGTTCGAAGTCTCTCATTTTCGGCACAGCCTTTTGTCCGGAATTCGCTGAAGCTACACAACATCCCCTCGTTTGCGTACTCGCTACTCTGGGGTGAACGCGTCGTGCGCTCGGTGGCCAATCTCACGCATCGCGACGGTGTGGAGTTTCTCGAGATTGCGGGTCGCATTCCGGTGCGGACGGAAGTGGAGGTGTTTTCGTTGAGCGCCGCGAACGAGGCGCTGCATCGCTTGCGTACGGGTGCGCTGACGGGGGCGGCGGTGTTGGTGCCGGGGGCGGATTGCTAGTCGGCTAGTCTGCTAGTCGGCTTGCCAGAGGAAGAAGGCATTCTGGCTAGCTGACTAGCCGACTAGCTGACTAGCCGACCGCTACCTCAGATACGCCTCCGTCGCATACCTTCGCATCATGCGATGGCTGTTGTAGTACGAGGCGTTCTTGCTGATGGCGCCTTTCATCACTTGTAACCATCCCGTGCGATCACCGTAGTAGAGCGGCAGCACCGTGCGTTGCAGCTTGTCGTACAGCGAGCGTGCATCGTCTTTGTTGCCGTTGGCATCGACAGCCCAGCCGGTGCGGCCTTCGATGCACCCTTCCAACCACCAGCCGTCCAGCACTGACAAGTTTGGAACGCCATTGAAGGCCGCCTTCATGCCACTCGTACCCGACGCTTCGAGCGGCGGCAGCGGTGTGTTGAGCCAGACGTCCGCACCCGCCACCAACACGCGCGCCGTATCGAAGTCGTAGTTGGGCAGGTAGACGACGGGAACCTGCTCGGCGAGGCTGTGCGCGTACGCATGCACCTGCTCGATGAGCCACTTGCCGCCGCCATCGCGTGGGTGCGCCTTGCCGGCGAGCACGATCTGGAATGGATGTTCGCGTGCAATCGCCCGCAAGCGCTCGAGATCGGTAAACAACAGGTCCGGGCGCTTGTACGCTGTCATGCGCCGGGCAAAACCCAGCACCGGCACATCGACGTTGAGCACACGGCCCGTCTGGCGCACGCGCTCGATGAGTGCACGTTTCGCTTGCACGTGCGCGTCCCACAACGCGGCATCGGGAATCGCGCCATCGACTCTCACGAGCAACTCCGGCTCGTGACACCAGCTAGGTACGTAGCGATCGTACAGCGCTCGCAAGCTGGCGCAGGTCCACGTGAACGGATGCACGCCGTTCGTGACCGCATGCACCTTGTAGCCGGGAAACATCTTTCGCGAGACTTCCGCGTGACGCTCGGCGACGCCATTCACGTATTCGCTCAAGTTGAGCGCCAAGCGCGTCATGTTCAGATAGTCGTTGCCCGCGAGGCGTTTGAGTGTGGCGAGCTCGATCAGGTCGGAGTCGCCGAACAAACGAGCGACGAGGTCGTACGAGAAGCGATCGTGACCCGCCTCGACCGGCGTGTGTGTCGTGAAGCAACACAGCTCGCGTACGCGCGGCACGTCATATCGCGACTCTCCGGGCCGCACGTCTTCGAGTGCATACGCATGTCGGCGCAGCAGCTCGGCGCCGAGCAGCGCCGAGTGACCCTCATTCATGTGGTATTGCCGAATCTCGAAACCGAGCGCATGCAACAAACGTACGCCGCCGATGCCGAGCACGATCTCCTGCTTCAGCCGGTATGCCTCGTCCCCGCCATATAGATAGTGAGTAATCTCGCGATCCACCGGGGCGTTCTCCGCAAGATCGGTGTCGAGCAACAGGACCGGTTGTCGCGTGCCCCACTGGCTTTCGAGCACGTACAGCCACGCGGTCACCCACACCGCCCGGCCCTCGATCGGCACGGCCACCTTGGCTTCGAGCGGACGCGCCCAGCGCGAGGGCTCCCAGGGATCCGGCCGCTCGATCTGCCGTCCTTGCACATCGATCTCCTGACGGAAATAACCGGCACGACTGACGAGCGTGACCGCTACGAACGGCAAATCGAGATCCGCGGCGGAGCGCACGGTGTCCCCCGCCAAGATACCGAGGCCACCCGCGTAGATCGGCACTTCGTTGCGCAGCGCAACTTCCATCGAGAAGTACGCGATGCGCGGTTCGTAGATGAATTCATCGACCATGGAGGGGAGCGCCACGCGTGCGTGCGAGGTGATCGACAAGGCCGAGCCGTGGGCCGCGCAACCGAGACCGGCCAAGGCGCTTGTCGCGGTACATGGCTCCATCCGCCTTCTTCAACAACTCCGCAGCGCTGGTGCCGTCACGCGGACAAAGCGCGATCCCGATGCTGCAGCTGAGCTGAAAGTGCACGCCCGCCAACACGACGGTCCCGCTGAGCAGCTCGCCGATCCGTGCCGCCATGCGAGAAACCGTCTCTTCCGCATCCGTGTCCGTGAAAAGAATGATGAACTCATCGCCCGATAAGCGAGCTGCGGTGTC
>CBJNAT010000680.1:0-2467 GCA_966434585.1 uncultured Gammaproteobacteria bacterium
AGGTGGCGCGGACGCCCGACGCGCCCGCGATCGTCCACGAGGATCGCTCGATCCTCGACGCCATCTTTACGCGCGGCACGACGGAAGCCATCAACCTCGTTGCGCAGTCGTACGGCCGCAGCCGTTTTCAGGCGGGCGACGAAATTATTATCTCGGCGCTAGAACACCACGCGAACATCGTGCCCTGGCAGCTTCTTTGCGAGCAGACCGGCGCAAAGCTGCGCGTGATTCCCATCAACCAGACGGGCGAGGTCGAATACGACCGTTTCCTCGAGCTGTTGAGTGATCGCACTCGACTGCTCGCCCTGGCGCACGTCTCGAATGCGCTCGGGACCATCGTGCCCGTCGATCGATTCATCGCGGCAGCGAAGCAACGCGGCATCCCCGTGCTGCTGGATGGGGCGCAGGCCGTGCCGCACCAAGCGGTTGACGTACGTGCGCTCGGCTGCGACTTCTACTGCTTCTCGAGTCATAAGATGCTCGGGCCTACCGGTGTCGGCGTGCTGTACGGTCGCGAGGCACTGCTCGATGCGATGCCGCCCTGGCAAGGCGGTGGCGACATGATTCTCTCCGTGACGTTCGAGCGCACGCAGTTCAATCAGCTGCCATGGAAGTTCGAAGCCGGCACACCCGACATCGCAGGCGTGATCGGACTTGGCGCGGCGATCGATTACCTGTCGCGCATCCGTATGGAGCGCATCGCGGCTTACGAGCATGAGCTGCTTGTCTATGCCACTGACAAACTGTCCCAGATTCCTGGTTTGCGCATCATTGGGACTGCTGAGCAGAAGGCCGCGGTCATCTCTTTCGTGATCGAAGGCGTACACCCTCACGACATCGGCACGATCGTGGACACCGAGGGCGTCGCGATCCGCACGGGTCATCACTGCGCGATGCCCGTCATGGACTTCTTCAACGTGCCTGCGACGGCGCGCGCATCGTTCGCGTTCTACAACACGTTTGCGGAAGTCGAGCAGCTCGTGGCTGCTCTACACGAAGCGCGTCGCATGTTGCTCTGAACACGTTGCTTGAAAATAGCCATGGATCTGAAAGACCTCTATCGCGACGTCATCGTCGACCACAATCGCAACCCGCGTAATTTCGGCAAGCTGGAGCCTTCCGATACACATGCTGACGGGCACAACCCGCTGTGCGGAGATCGTCTGACCATTTACGCGAACCTCGATGGCGATCGGCTACGCGAAGTGAAGTTCGAAGGCGCCGGTTGTGCCATTTCCGTTGCATCGGCATCACTCCTGACCGAAGCCGTGCGCGGCAAGACTCTGCCGGAGTTCGAGCGACTGTTCGAAGAAGTGCACTCGTTGCTGACGCAGCACGATGCCGCCGTCGATCCAGCCAAACTCGGCAAGCTCGCAGCCCTCTCGGGCGTGCGAGAGTTTCCCGCCCGCGTGAAATGCGCCAGCCTCTGCTGGCACACCTTGCGTGCGGCGCTTCACCACGCGGATAAGCCCGCCACGACCGAATAGTTCGAGAACGACTGTGTATCGCCACGAACAAGAGCCCATCACCATCCAGCGCGACGTCGAAGCCGTCATCGTGCCGGCTGGCGTGCCCGTCACGCTGCACCAGGGCAAGACCGGTTTCATCACACAGGCGCTGGGCGGCAGTTTCACGGTGTACATCGAAGGCAATCTGTTCCGCGTGGCGGGCAAAGATGCCGATGCGCTCGGTAAGGAAGTGGTCGCAATACCCGAGTTGCCGCCGAATGCCACCGATGAGGACGTGAAACAGCTGGTCTGGGAACAGATGCGCACGTGCTATGACCCGGAGATCCCGATCAACATCGTCGATTTAGGCCTCGTGTATGAATGCGAGATCGAACGGCAGGAGAACGACGAACGCGTTGCGCATATCCGCATGACGCTGACCGCACCGGGCTGCGGCATGGGTGAGGTGCTCGTGCAAGATGTGCGCGAGAAAGTGGAAATCATTCCCACCATCAAATGTGCCGACGTGGAGCTCGTGTTCGATCCGCCTTGGGACCGTTCCATGATGAGCGAAGAAGCACAGCTGCAAACCGGAATGATGTGACATGTGGATTCCGGTGGGACCGGCAAACTCGATTGCACCGGGCGATTACGCTCAGGTGGAAATCAACGGAACGTTCGTCGCAGTGTTCAACATCGACGGACAGTTCCTAGCCATCGAAGACACCTGTACGCATGACGGCGGCGAGCTCGCCGGCGGTTGTATCGAGGGGGATGTGGTCGTCTGTCCTCGCCACGGCGCAAAATTCTGCCTGCGCACAGGCGCTGCGCTGACCCCGCCCGCGTATGAACCTGTCAAGACCTACGCAACGCGGGTGAATGGCGGCATCGTGGAAGTAAGCGCCGCATGAAGCAGCTTACGCTGATCCGGCACGCCACTGCCGCACCCGCGTTTGCCGAGCAACAGGACTGGGATCGCGAGCTGGAAGCGAGCGGCGTTCGCGACGCACACAAGATGG
>CBJNAT010000681.1:0-2467 GCA_966434585.1 uncultured Gammaproteobacteria bacterium
CTCGACATCGAAATCGGCAGCCCGGAGCGGACGGCTCGCGCTCATGCTGAAACTCCCACTGAATCTTCCAGAGGCAAGCTCAGCTTCTCGGCGAGCTTGTCGTGCAGGTAGGCACGGAGTTTTTCGGTGGGAACTGCGCTGAGCACCGACTCCGCAAAGGCATGTATCAGCAAGATGCGCGCCTGCTGTTCGCCGATGCCTCGCGATCGCAAGTAAAACAACGAAGCCGGGTCCAGGCGGCCTGTGGTCGCGCCGTGACTGCACTTCACGTCGTTGGCATAGATCTCGAGGTCGGGCTTGCTATCGATTTCGGCTTGATTGGAGAGCAGCAGATTGCGGCTGGACTGATGTGCCTCGATCTTCTGCGCGCCGGGATGCACGACTGCCTTGCCGTTGAAAATGCCGCGACCGCGTTCGTGGGCAATGCCGCGATAGTTCTCATCGCTCCACGTGCTAGGTGCGAGGTGATCGATTCTCGTGTGCACGTCCAGGTGTTGGGTGGCGCGGGGGAAGAACAAGCCGTCCACCTCGGCTCTGGCCCCGGCGGCCTCCAGCCGGATGTTGAGATCTGTGCGTCCCAACGTGGCGCCAAGTGCGAGCTCCGCGAAATGATAACGGCTGTCGCGTTGCTGCTCCGTGTGTACGGCGCCAATATGGAACGTGCGCAGCGCTTCTTCTTGCAGGCGACAGTGAGCAAGTTCGGCGTTCTCGCCAAGCGAGACGAAGGTTTGCGCATTGGTGAAATGCTCGACGTCCGCAATCGCGATGTAATGCTCGATCAGTGTCATCCTTGCGTTGCGTCCAACTCGCACGATCACACGAGGATGGGTCATTTGCGCGGGGCCTTCAGCCCACACATGGAGCACGTGTACGGGTCTCGTGCAGTCGACACCGTCAGCGAGCTCGAGCAGCACGGCGGAATCCAGGAATGCTGTATTGAGATCGCGAAGCGACGAGGCTTCCCCGCCTGGAGGTTCGCGGAAGATCTCACGGGTCAGGTGGATATCGGCGGCGGAAGCTGCGTTCCACGTGCGAACCCGCAAGCCGTCGCACGATGCTTGTGACAGCGCTGAATTGAAAACGCCGTTGACGAACACGAGGCGGGCAGCGTCGAAGTCGGGCAGATGAGCAGACTCCATGGCGGCGGGTTGAGAGGTCGGGAGGTGGAAGCTGCGGGCTTCAAGGCGTCGCAGGTTCGTGTAGTGCCACGCCTCATCGCGCTGTGTCGGATAGCCCTTTGCGATGAAGCGCTCGAAGGCAGCGTTCTGCAGCGCTCGCAGCTCACCGCCCGTGCCGCGTGCAACGAATGCACTCTGTAGCCGCTGCAGCGAGGGTGCCAGGACGTCTTTCGGATGAGCGCTCATGCGGCACTTTGCGTGAGCCAGTCGTAACCGCGCTTCTCGAGCTCGAGGGCGAGCGACTTGTCGCCCGTCTTGACGATCCGGCCACCCGAGAGCACGTGCACTTTGTCCGGCACGATGTAATCGAGCAGTCGCTGGTAGTGGGTGACCATGACGATGGCGCGGTCAGGGCTTCGTAAGCTGTTCACGCCGTTAGCGACGACGCGCAACGCATCGATGTCGAGTCCGGAATCCGTTTCGTCCAACAGCCCGAGCTTTGGTTCCAGTACTGCCATCTGCAGAATTTCGTTGCGCTTTTTTTCGCCGCCTGAAAAGCCTTCGTTCACGCCGCGATTGAGGAGGCTCTCGTTCATTTGCATGAGCCTCATCTTCTCGCGCACCAGCGTGAGGAACTCGTACGCATCCAGTTCGGACTCACCGCGATGCTTGCGGGCGGCGTTCAATGCGGCCTTGAGCAAATAGACGTTGTTCACGCCGGGAATCTCGACGGGATACTGGAAGGCGAGAAAGAGCCCTTCGCGTGCGCGCTCTTCGGGAGAGAGAGTGAGCAACTCTTTGCCTAAGTACGTGACCTTCCCGGACTTCACGTCGTAACCCTCGCGCCCGGCCAGCACTTGCACGAGCGTGCTCTTGCCCGAGCCGTTCGGACCCATGATGGCGTGCACTTCGCCTGCGCCGACTTCGAGGCTCAAGCCCTGAAGAATCTTCTTGTCACCTGCATTGACGTGCAGATTTTGGATGCTCAACACGCGTTCGACTCCAGTTACATTCTGACGGTCAGCCCACAGACCCTTCGAGGCTGACGGCCAACAAGTTCTGCGCCTCGACGGCGAATTCCATCGGCAGCTCTTTGAATACGGCTTTGCAGAAGCCGTTCACGATCATGTTCACCGCATCTTCTTCCGCGATGCCGCGGCTGCGGCAATAGAAGAGCTGGTCGTCGCCGATCTTAGAGGTCGTCGCTTCGTGCTCGACGCTTGCGCTCGGATGACGAATCTCCATGTACGGGAAGGTGTGCGCGCCGCATTGCTCGCCCATCAGCAGCGAATCGCATTGGGTGTAGTTGCGGGCGCCTTCCGCGCTCGGCAGCACTTTCACCAGGCCGC
>CBJNAT010000682.1:0-2464 GCA_966434585.1 uncultured Gammaproteobacteria bacterium
GCCGCGATCTTCTCCTCCGTCACCAGATCCACCGCGCGTTCCTCTTCGATCAGAACGAACACCGCGGCAAACGTCGCTCCCGTCTCAGTAGTGCCCTTGCGACGGCTGTAGCCGGCGAAGGGATGCCGATCCGCCTCATCATCAAGCCAGAACGACACATCGCGGCCGCGCGAGTCACACTTCCAATCCGCAAAGCGCAGTTGCGCGTCATAGATCGGCTTCACCTCGCCATCGGGCACGATGCAGGCGTGGAAGATTTGCCCCATGTGCCTGCCGCGCTTCTGATACTCGCTGAACGGGTTGCGCGTGATGTCGCACTGCGGAGTGGTGACGAGGCGAAACACCACCGTGCGACCGTGATCCAAGGACCAGCGCGCGTCTTTCAACTCGAGCCCTCCTTGCCACGCAATTCGTCGTTCGAGGTGCCGGCGGGCGGCCTCGGCCACCATTGCCGGCGTAGCTCCTCGAGTTCCGCCGCCATCGCCGCTGCCACCTCCCTCGAGGCTGGATGATCCCGCCCCGGGTAGTTCTGGTGCTCGTGCATGTGCTTCAGTTCGTACGTCGCCGCGACGTGCTTGACGGTCTCTATCACGGTCTCCGACTGCTCTTTCGAGAGCGCGGGTACCGATAGATTCCATCGCATCACCAAGCCTCTGCATGATCGTGCTACCCACGTGCCAGGGTTGACGGGCTGCTTCTTCTCCGCAGCCGGATCGGATAAGTGGATTCGTCGCGCAATGGCGATGAACTCAGGCAGCGACGGCAACCAGCCGGCGTAAGGCGGCGGATTGTGCGCGAGGTAGTCCAAGGCACCGTCCAGTTGCTTGGTGACCATTCCCGCCACCGCTGCACGCCATTCATCAGATGCCTTCGTGCCGAATTGATCATAGAAGCGCATCCCAAACTGCTGAAACAGTCGCTCCCAGACGATGTCGACTTTCGCCTCACCGTTCCACCTAGCGCTTTGCGTATTGGTCGAATCGGCTTGGCCGCGGCGTGCCGCTGGCTTTTTGGCGCTCACGCTCCCTCCGTATCCACAGTTGAAAACCGGCGTACCAGTTCAGGTGCTTCTTCTGGCCGTTCTTGCCAGAGGTGAAGTACAGGTAGAACTGCTGGAAAATCTCAACGACCTGACGCTCCTCGAACCCGAGCTCCGCGCCGTACTCACGCATGCGCTTCGTGACGTGCATCCCCTTCGGGATCACACAGGGCAGCAGAAACTCCCAGCTCGGCTCGCCGTGCTCGTCCTTCTCGGGACGCACACGCTTCACCTTCTTCGGATCCTCGAGCATGTCCAGCGTCTCCTGGATCTCTTGCGCTTGTCTCAGGAGCGTCTTCAGTTGCTGGCGTAGCTTCTTCTTGAGTGCCGCCTGCTCCAAGGATTCGACGGGTGGCGGAAGGGTCTGCGGGTTGGCAGCCATGACGGGCAAATCTCCCCATGAGATCGGCGTTGAAGGACGCAATACACGCTACAAGATCGCGGCCTAGCCCAGCCGTGTCGATGAAGCGGAATTGCGAGTTGCTGGACACCCGAGTCTTGTCGGGCACCATGGCTTCGAGCGTGGTGAAGCGAAAGCCGCAGTGCAGACACTTGCGGCGACGGCGGGTCACTCCGCGCGCGGCGCGTGAGTCGATGACGATGACCTCGCCGGAACAAAGCATTTGCGGACACTGCAAGGGCTAGCCCTCTCTTGCGTTTCGCGAAGTGTTACCTGTGTTACCGAGCGGAGTCAACCGGGAAGTGCGCGCGGGAACTCACGCACCCGCAGATGATCGGGCCACTCGGCTATCTCATCGCCTTTGCCCGTGTGTGGATAGGGCTCACTGCGCAAATACGCATTCACGCCGAGCTGCTTCATGAAAAAGTACATGCCGTGCTTGCGGGATTGGTACAGCAGATCCTCGGCCCACTCGAGGTGATAGGGCCGCGCCCTGCTCGACGGCGCATTCTCCCCGCCGGTCACGATCCAATCGGGGAGCTCCAGTGCGCCCCACGCACTCATCGCCGGGCGGACGCGCACGGACTCGAGCTGCGGCTCGATCGACAGCCAACGCACGCGCGCTGGCACTTGCGCCAGTTTCGGCCAGTCTCGATCGAAGGCTTTCTGCGTGCCGGTGGTGATGCCGAGCCAGACGTTCGGATAGCCCTCCTCCCAGTCCATCGGCAGCATGTCCGAGGCGTTGCCGATGCGCTTGGTCAAGAGCAACCACGTGAGGTACGGGGTGGTCTTGATCAGGTGCCACAGTTGCGCGCGCCAAGTCGGATCCACCTCGTTGTCGAACACGTCAGCTTGGCTCGCGCAGAACACCCGCCACGGTTCGCCATTCGCCTTCGCCTTCTGGTTCCACAGATTCGGCTGCAGCAGGTAACGGTTGGTCGTTCGGTACCGCGGCGCACCAGCGCCCCAGTGCGAACCGGCATGGAAGCGAATGTCAGCCGCAGCCGCGTAGCACTCATCACATT
>CBJNAT010000683.1:0-2463 GCA_966434585.1 uncultured Gammaproteobacteria bacterium
TATCTGCTGCTCCAGAGCGGCAAGTACACCGTCGCTCAGGATGGCCTCGTGGTGGACATCGACGCGCGTACGGCAGGCTTCCGGGACGTCGTGGATGCGAACGGGAACGTGATTTACCCAGCCGAAGCGTTCTTCTACGGCGGGCGCGTGAACGTTTCATTGCCCAGCGCACTGGTGAAAGAGCGCTATATGGATCGTTTCGGCCAACCTGGCACGCAGGCCGGCATGAGTGCGATCTACTCCTTCGGCAACGGTTGGGGCTTGCTGCTCAATCCGATCTACCAGAGCGAAACGTGGGGCGATCGCCTGAAGCGCTATCGCATGCCGGATGCGCTGGTCTGGAATGCAGGTGTAACGCTGGACAAGGGGCGCTATCACTTCAAGCTCAATGGCTACAACGTCACCGACGAGCTCTATTTCCGCGCTGCATCGTTCGAATCGGTGAGCGGTCTGATGTTCTCGGCCATGCCGGGCAGGCGTTTCGAGCTCACTGCAAAAGTCGACTTCTAACGGAGAGCAATTGATGAGTGTGTCCCGGCGTGAATTCGTGGCCTTGGCCTCTGCGGCCACGGCGAGTGCGGCGATGTCTCGTGGTGCTTTCGCAGCGACGTCAGCGTTCGATGAACTGACCAGCTACACGCTTGCCGAAGCGGCAGCGAAAGTACGCTCGGGTGCGGTCACGGCCACGCAACTCACGGAGGCGAGCCTGAGGCGCATCGAGCTCTACAACCCGAAGCTCGATGCCTTCATCACCGTGATGAAGATGCAGGCACTCGCACAGGCGCAACAGCTCGACGCGGAAGCAAAAGCGGGCAAGTTTCGTGGGCCCTTGCACGGCGTGCCGCTGGCGATCAAGGACATCATCGATACGGCCCATGCACGCACGACGGGCGGCAGCGCGCTGTTCGAGGATCGCGTGCCCACAGAGGATGCGACTGTCGTCGCACGACTGGTCGCTGCTGGCGCAGTCATCATCGGCAAGACGAATACACAGGAATTCGCGATGGGCGGCGGCGAGACCTCGTTCTTCGGCCCTTCGCGTAATCCTTGGAATCTCGCGCACAACACCGGCGGCTCATCATCCGGTTCTGGTGCAGCGCTCGCAGCGTTCCTGAGCTATGGCGCGCTCGGCACCGACACCGGTGGCTCGGTGCGTATGCCCGCGTCTTACTGCGGCATAGTGGGACTGAAGCCCACCTATGGCCTCGTACCTATCCGCGGCATCATGCCTCTCACGCTCTCGCTCGATCACTGCGGTCCGATGACGCGAACCGTCGAGGACACGGCGATCATGTTGAACGTCATGGCCGGTTACGACCGCCTCGACATCACGAGCGTGCAACATGCGAAGGAGGATTACGTAGCGCAGCTCTCGCAACCGATCTCCGGCGTGCGGCTCGGTATGGTGCCGAGCTACTTCGACGGTCTGGATCCGGAAGTGGAGAAAGCCATCGACGCAGCAGTGGCCGACCTCGCGAAGATGACCGCCGGCCTCTCGCAGGTGTCGTTGCCGAGCGTTGCGCACCTGGGAAGTCTCGGCACGCTCGGCGAGACGTTTGCCTATCACGAGCCGTATTTCAAACGAGCCGCGGCGAAATACATGTTACCGGAGCGCCGTCGTCTGCAGACGGCCATGGACAATCCACCCAAGGCGGCGGACTACATTCGCGCGAAGTGGGAGCTGGAAGAGTTGCGTCGGCGTGTCGATGACGCGTTCAAGGATTTCGATATCGTGGTGATGCCGACTCAGAAGATATTGCCGCCGCTGCTCGACGATCTCATCAAGCGGGCGCACGCGACGGAGCCAGCCAACCCGCGTGTCGTGTCCAACTGCTCGCCCTTCAACATCATGGGCCTGCCGGCGGTCTCGATCCCCTGCGGCTTCAGTAAGAGCGGTCTGCCGATCGGTCTCATGATCGCGGGGCCGACGTTCTCGGAAGGCAAAGTGCTCGCGGTGGCGCAGGCGTACGAGAAGGCCACGCAATGGCATCTGCGCAAACCGCCGCTCACGCCATCCACCCCGGTGCCGCCGGTCATCTCGATGTGATGCGGCCAATGAGCACGTCGGCATCCCGTGTTCTTACGCTGTGCATCGGCCTGACGCTTGCAGCGGTCGCAGCCGCAGACAAGCCGAAAATCGCGGTGTTCTCCGGCCCGACGGCCACGATCCAGAACAATGCCCCGCTCATCACCAGCAACAAGGCTCGCGAGCAGTACGGCTTGCCACTGCTGAAAGATGCGTCTGGCAAAGTGCTGACGGACTGGCCGCGTTATCAACGCTTGGCCACCCCTGCGACCGTGTACGTCGAGATGTTCACGGCGCATCCGCTCGAAGCGGACGTCAAGGAGCTGTACGCACCGCCCGATGGTTACGTGAATGCCCTAGGGGAGTTTTCCAAGAAGCAGCAATCGTCGAACGATAAGCCCGTCTATGCGGTCACGCTGAAACCCGAAGATGGCCTG
>CBJNAT010000684.1:0-2459 GCA_966434585.1 uncultured Gammaproteobacteria bacterium
CTCGAGTCGCGCGGCAGGGCCTGCAGCGCCGCCACAGCGGCTTCGCGCTCGGCCTGGCTCGAAGTCGGCTTGCGAATGATCTCTTTCAGACGCGCGCGCTTCTTCGCATAACGATCGACGAGCTTTGCACGCTTCGTCTCGCGATTGACCATCGATGTCTTGGCCATGCTGTGCCTGCCTATTCCTGTTTATCCCGGAGTTATTTCCGGAACGGAAAATTGAACGCTTCGAGGAGAGCGCGACCCGCCTTATCGTCGACTGCGCTCGTGGTGATCGTGATATCCATGCCGCGGATCGCATCGATCTGGTCGTAGGCGATTTCCGGGAAGATGATCTGTTCACGAACACCGAAGTTGTAGTTGCCGCGACCGTCGAACGAACGCGCGCTCACGCCACGGAAGTCACGGATGCGGGGCATCGCGATCGTCACGAGGCGATCGAGGAACTCATACATGCGCGCGCCACGCAGCGTGACCTTGCAACCGATCGCTAGACCGTCTCGCACCTTGAAGGTCGCCACGGACTTGCGGGCACGCGTGACCAGCGGTTTCTGACCACTGATCTTCGTGAGATCGGCCACCGCGTTGTCCATGATCTTCTTGTCCGCCACGGCTTCGCCGACGCCCATGTTGATCGTGATCTTCTCGATCTTCGGCACCTGCATGGGGTTCTTGACGCCCAGAGTCTGCATGAGCTCAGGAACGACTTTCTCGCGGTAGTACTGTTGAAGCCTTGTCATATCTGTCACCGATGTTCAGTACTTACGCTCTTCAAGCGTCCACGACTTCTTTGTTGGACTTGAAGAAGCGCACCTTGCGGCCGTCCGCCAGCGTGCGGAAACCCACGCGGTCACCCTTCTTCGCGACCGGGTTCCAGAGCATCACGTTCGAAATCGGCAGCGGCGCTTCTTTCGATACGATGCCGCCCTGCACGTTGCGTTGCGGATTCGGACGCGTATGGCGCTTCACGACGTTCACGTTCTCGACGACGACGTGATCTTCAGCCATCTTGATGACCGTACCGCGTCGGCCTTTGTCGCGACCCGCGATGACGATGACTTCGTCGCCCTTACGAATTTTGTTCATGACTAAACCTTTCAGTCTGCTAGCTGGCTAGTCAGCTGGTCTGCTAGCCAGAGGAGCTTCTCCCTTCTGGCTAGCCGACTAGCTACCTAGCCGACTTTCTTCACAGCACTTCCGGCGCCAGCGAGATGATCTTCATGAACTGCGCGGTACGCAGTTCGCGAGTCACCGGTCCGAAGATACGGGTACCGATGGGCTCGAGCTTGTTCGTGAGCAACACCGCCGCATTGCCGTCGAAGCGGATCAGCGAGCCGTCGGCACGACGCACGCCGTGACGGGTGCGCACGACGACCGCGTCGTACACCTCACCCTTCTTCACTTTGCCGCGCGGGATCGCATCCTTGATGCTGACCTTGATCACATCGCCGACCGTCGCATACCGGCGCTTAGAGCCGCCGAGCACCTTGATGCACATCAAGCTGCGGGCACCGCTGTTATCCGCGGCACTCAGAACTGTTTGCATCTGAATCATGGTTGGGCTCCTGGTTAGGCAGCTGGACCGGTGTTGACAGCACGGCTGACGACCTTCACCAGACGCCAGCTCTTGTGACGCGAGAGCGGACGGCACGGCTCGATGGTCACCACGTCGCCTTCGCGGGACTCGTTGTTCTCGTCGTGCACCAGGAACTTGGTGGTGCGGCGTTGATACTTGCCGTACGTCGGATGCGGCACGAAGCGCTCGACCGCAACCGCGATCGTCTTCTGCATCTTGTTGCTGACGACCTTGCCGGTCAGCGTCTTCGGAGCCTTCTGCCCAGCGTTCGACGAATTAGTCTGCTCGCTCATCACTTACCACCCTTCTGCGCAGCACGGGCCTGCTCGGCCAGCACGGTCTTCACGCGCGCGATGTTGCGGCGAACCTTCGTAAACTGATCTGGTTTCGCTTCGCGGCCAGTCGCCTGCGCCATGCGCAAATTGAACTGCTCGCGGCGCAGGCTGAGCAGCTCGCCTCTGAGTTCGGTCCGATTCTTCTGTCGCAATTCTTTGGCGTTCATCAGCGCACCTGACGGGTCACAAACTGCGTGTCGACGGACAGCTTGGAAGCGGCCAGACGGAACGCCTCACGCGCGATCTGCTCGGTCACACCTTCCATCTCGAACAGGATCTTCCCGGGCTTCACCTTGGCGACGTAGAACTCGACGTTACCCTTGCCGCTGCCCATTCGGACTTCGAGCGGCTTCTTGCTGATCGGCAGGTCCGGGAACACACGAATCCAGATCTGGCCGCCGCGCTTCACATAGCGGGTCATTGCGCGACGAGCTGCTTCGATTTCGCGCGCAGTCATCCGTGCGCGCGAAACACACTTCAGGCCGTAATCGCCGAACGCAACGTAGTTGCCGCTCTGGGCCATGCCGGCATTGCGGCCCTTGAAAGCCT
>CBJNAT010000685.1:0-2429 GCA_966434585.1 uncultured Gammaproteobacteria bacterium
GCCGAGCGCGAAGTAGAGAAGTATCGCCGGGCTACACAGGTCGGCGACGGCGAGATCGGCGCTGTTTCCATGGGCAATCCGCATGCAGTGTTGCGGGTGGCCGCGGTCGCTTCCGCGCCGGTGGACACCATGGGACCTGCAGTCCAGAATCACCCGCGCTTTCCGCAACGCGCGAATGTCGGCTTCATGGAAGTGCGTGATCGCACGCACATCCGCTTGCGCGTGTACGAACGCGGCGCAGGCGAGACACTCGCATGCGGCACTGGCGCGTGTGCGGCAGTCGTGATCGGTCGTCGCTGGAACTTGCTCGATGCAAGCGTCGAGGTCGCAGCGGCGGGCGGTCGCATGAGAGTCGAATGGCATGGGGTAAACACGCCCGTCTGGCTGATCGGACCCGCGCAGACGAGCTTCGTCGGTGAAGTAGTTGTCTAAGCGAGGCATCGGACTCTGCTATGCAGGACGCACGAATGCCGCGGAGCGCAGGGCGCGCAGGAGCGGCCATGTACCCGAGTGGCACTCGGGTACGGTGCGGCACGATGGCTGTTGATTACGGGATTAGGGGACGCTGATGAGTAAATCGACGATCAGAGGTGTAGAGGCAGAACCGCTCGCGGAGACCAGCGTGGCGGATTACCTGCAGCAACACCCCGATTTCTTTGAGCGGCATGCCGGCGTGCTCGCACGTCTGAAGCTGCCCCATGGTCGCGGTGCAACCACCGTGTCGCTCGTCGAGCGTCAGGTCACCGTATTGCGCGAGAAGAACGCGTTGTTCGAACAGCGCCTACACGATCTGATCGAAGTGGGGCGGGCAAACGATGCGCTCACGCAGAAGATTCACAGCCTCGCCTGCCGACTGATGAAGGCGAAGACACCAGCCACCGTGCTCGATGCGCTGGAGAGCTCGCTGCGCGAAGACTTCGGCGCGACACAGTGGCTGCTCGTGACGAGCCGCACGGAGTTTGCACCGCTCGCGGAATCGACGAGTCACATCCGTTCCGTACAGGATGGTGCCACCGAGCTGCGTATGTTCGATACGCTCTTCGAATCCGGCCGGCCGCGCTGCGGGCAAATTCGCGACACGCAGCGTGACTACCTGTTCGGCCCCGGCACCGATGAGATCGGCTCGGCCGCGCTCGTGCCCCTCGGCAAGAACATCCAGCAGGGTTGTTTGCTCGCCATCGGCAGCCCAGACACCGAGCGCTTCCACCCGGGGATGAGCACGGATTATCTCGCGCGCATCGGGGAGTTGGTGGCGGCGGCGATTGAAGCCGTGTGCTGAAGAGGGCTCGAGGCTGAGTCGTGAGGCCTGAGGTGAAGAAAAGCCAAGATGTGCCTCTCTCGGACCTCACGCCTCAGGCCTCAGGCCTCACGTCTGACTACATTTCCCGCTTCCTCCAACACCTCGGCAGTGAGCGGCGCACGTCCGCTCATACGGTCTCTAATTACCAACGAGATCTGGGCTATTTCCTGGCGTTCTGTCGCGCACAGCATCTAAGTGCGTGGACCGCGGTCGATAGCCAATACGTTCGCGTGTTCGCCGCGAGCGAGCACCGCCGCGGTCAAGCTCCGCGCACCATTCAGCGCCGGCTCTCCGCGGTCCGTACGTTCTTCCACTTTCTGATGCGGGAGGGCGTGTGCCGCGCGAACCCTGCGGTGGACGTGCAGGCGCCCAAAGCGCCGCGACGGCTGCCCAAGACGGTCGACGTGGATCAGATGAGCAAAATCCTCGACGCGGAGGTCGACGAGACGCTCGAGGTGCGCGACAAGGCGATCGTCGAGTTGCTGTACTCGTCCGGGCTGCGTCTTGCGGAGCTGATCGGCCTCGATCTCGCCGATGTGGATCTCAGAGACCGCACCGCGCGTGTACTCGGTAAGGGCCGTAAGGAGCGCATCGTGCCGGTGGGCAGCCACGCCGTCGACGCCGTGCGTGCATGGCTCAAGGTGCGAGGCGAATTCGCATCCGCCGACCAACGCGCCCTGTTCGTCGGCCGCAACGGCGAGCGCTTGAGCCCACGCGCGGTGCAGGCCCGCGTCAAGCGTTGGTCGCAAGTGCACGGCGCCGGCGTGCATCTGCATCCGCATTTGTTCCGTCATTCGTTCGCGACTCACTTGCTCGAATCGAGTCATGACTTGCGGGGCGTGCAGGAGTTGCTTGGACACGCGAATCTCGGCACGACGCAGATCTATACGCACCTGGATTTTCAACACCTCGCCAAGGTGTACGACGCCGCTCACCCGAGGGCCAAGCGTCGGCGTTGAGGACGTGAGCATGTCCAGCAAAGAGCGGTTATTGACGCACGAAGTCAGCAATCTTCCCAGTGCATTGCCGGCCTACAACCTGTGGAGCAGCGATACGGTCTTGCGCGAGACCCTCGAGCGCGAAGGCGGCGCTTGGGCCGCCGAGCACCTCTTCGCTTTCGGTGCGATCG
>CBJNAT010000686.1:0-2424 GCA_966434585.1 uncultured Gammaproteobacteria bacterium
AACAACCGCCTCGATCTGAACGGGCGCATCAAGCTGTACGGGAAGGATCATCCGATCACCGCCAAGAGCTACAACGCACGTGCGCGGCTGAATCGCATCAAGGGCGATGTCGTGCAGGCGGAGAAGGACGTGCGGCGTGCGCTCGCGATCAACAGTCGCATCCACGGCGAGGACGGCTACGGCGTCGTCGTTAATCTCACCGAGCTTGCAATCATTCAGTGCCAGGCGGGTGAGTTTGCGGGTGCCGAGAAAGCGGCCATTCGGGGTCTCAGGATCCTCGAACGGCTGTATCTCGAAGAGAGCGATCCAAACACCACGCGGCTACTCGATGTCCTCGCACGCGTATTGCAGATGAAAGGTCTGTACACGGATGCCGTGGAGCTCTATCAGCGCATTCTGCAGCAGGATGCCAAAGATCCAGGCCGCGAACACAGCCTGAAGTACGCGACGCATCAAGCCAACTTTGCGCTCGTGCTGCTCTCGCAACGCAGTTATACGGACGCGGAGCGCTTCTACACCCAAGCCATCGACATCTACGAGAAGCACGCAGGCCTGCCGCAGCATCCAGACCTTCTGGATATTCGTTCCGGATACGTCTCGCTGCTCGCGGAAATGAAGAGGCCGGAAGCTGTGGATCAGTACCGTGAGCTGATTCGCTTGGGCAGCCAGTTGCGCGGCGCGAATCACCCGTACGTCGGGAACGATCATGCCGGTTTGGGGCGCGCGATCTATCAGCTCGAGCAGGCCAATTTCCTCGACAATGCGAAAGCGGAGTTCGAGCGTGCGCTGGCCATCTATCAGGCCAACGTGCCCGAGCAGATGCCGGAAGACCACGCGTTCATCGCTGAGGCGAAGGGCTGGAAGGCGCGCATTCTCGTCGAGCAGGCCGGCGCGGCGAGTGGCGGAGACCGCGCGAAACTTGCCGGCGAAGCAGAAGCGCTCGCCTTACGAGCGCTGGAGAAGTTCCAAGCCGAGTTCGCCGAGGACAGCGTCGAAGTCGCGATCACTCGCGCGATCATCGGCCGCGCTTTGGCGCTGCAGGAGAAGGACGGCACGCGTGCTCTCGGGTTGTTGACCGCTGCGCAGCCGATCGTGGTGGCCGCGCGGGGCGCCGATAGCCGGATCGCGAAGCTCATTGCTCAGTGGATTGCGGAGCCGCAGAAGAAGATCTGCTGATCTCGGGTCGCCAAGCCGTGGTGCGCGGCCATTTATGCGCACCACGGCTAAGCAATCTATCGCGCGGGATAACCAGGGACGCGCTCGAGAGCGGCTTCATGCAATTCGTCCGAGTGAGAGTCGTGAGCAGCCGTCAGCGTTTGAGCCACCGGTCCAGCCAACCTTCGACTTCTCGGTGCCACTGCACACTGTTCGAAGGTTTGAGAATCCAGTGATTCTCATCGGGAAAAACCAGCAGGCGACTCTCGATCCCGCGCCGTTGCAGGGCCGTGAACGCAGCGATGCCCTGTGAATACGGCACGCGATAATCCTTCTGCCCGTGGATGATGAGCATGGGCTTTTCCCAGTCGGCGACGTGATTCACTGGATTCTGTTGCTCGAAGTTCTCCGGCTTCTCGAACTGCGTGCCGCCGAATTCCCATTCGTCGAACCAGAGCTCTTCGGTGGTGTAACTCATCGAACGGTTGTCGAAGATGCCTGCGTGCGTCACGAAACACCGGAACGGCTCCGACCACACGCCCGCCATCCAATTCATCATGTAGCCGCCGTACGATGCGCCGAGCGCGCACGCGCGTTCGCCATCGAGCCATTGATAGCGATCGAGCGCCGCAGCGAGGCCTTTCTGTAAGTCTTCCAGCGGCTTGCCGCCCCAGTCTTGCGAGATCGAGTCGGTGAAGGCTTGTCCGTAACCCGGCGAGCCGTGGAAATCGATGAAGACGACCGCGTAACCGGCGCCCGCATACGTCTGCGGGTTCCAGCGATAGCTCCATTGATTGCCGAAGGACACTTGCGGGCCGCCGTGCACGATGAAGGCGATCGGGTACTTTGCGCCGGCTTTGAAGTCGACCGGCTTCACGACGTGACCGTAGACCGTCTGGCCATTCCAGGCGGCGAATGTGAATTGCTCGACATCGCCTAGTTTGAGCTCGCGCAGTAAAGCAGCATTCATCTTGGGCAGCTCGCGTAGATCGCCTCTGGCTGACACTGCGGCAAGCTCCGCGGGCGACTTGAGCGATGACACCGTATAGACGATCTCGCGCTCGCCCACGCTGAAGCCTTCGACGCGACCGGGGCCGGTGAGCATCGTTGGCTTACCCGTCTTTACCTCAATGCTCCACAGCGGGTGCTGGCCGAAATGATCCGTATGCGCGTAGAGCGTCTTGCCATCCTTGGAGAAGGCGATGCCATCGACGGAGCGATCCCAGCTCTCGGTCAGAGCGTGCTGCTCGCCGCTCGCCACATCGCGCA
>CBJNAT010000687.1:0-2424 GCA_966434585.1 uncultured Gammaproteobacteria bacterium
GCGATGATGGGCGGCGGAATCCCCGAGGGCGACAGCCTGCTGGTGGCCGGGCCGATCGCGTCGTGGATTTCGATCAGTACCGCTGAACGAGTTTGCTGCTTCTTCTCCTGAGGAGCGTCCGCGCTTCCTGCCCAAGGAGCTGAGAACATGACCCCCAGCGCGAGGAGCGCAATCGCTAAGCGGATGTGGAGAAAAGACATTGCACCACTCCAGGTTCGCCGGTGAGGAGCCCCCTCATGGATCCTAGGCCAATACCTACACTTCGAGAATCCGAGGAAGCGCAGTGACGTTCCTGGGCGAAGTGCTCATTCGGATACGGACACCACGCGCACCACCGTCTCCTGGTACTCGCGAAAGCCCATTGCCCGATAAAGGTCGCGAGCGATCCGGTTTTCGCCCATGACGTGCAAGAACGGGGTTTGGCCGCGATGGAGCTCGCGCCGCACGAGCTTCTGTGTCAGAAGACGCGCGAGCCCGCGACCGCGGTAGTCAGGGTGCGTGCAGACTCCGCTGATCTCGCGCAGCGCACCCGCGTGTAGGCGTTCGCCGGCCATGGCGATCAGACGCGAACCCTCGAAGCAGCCGAAGTACTCGCCGAGCTCGAGTGTGCGGATGGCGAAGGGGCCCGGTTGCGTGAATTGGGCAAGCTCGAGTGCGGCAGCGGCGTGTTGCGCCTCCAGGCGAATGCACTCGAGTTCGGGTTCTGCGGGCTCGTGCGCGCCGTCCCAAATCATCTTGAACATCGTCGATTCGGTCACGAGGCGCCAGCCACCGGGCATCGGCCCTGACCAGCCAGAGCAGTAGAACTGCTCACCCGCTTGGCAGTACGGCATCAGGTCGGAAAAACGTGGCGTCTCGGGTCGGGCGAAGCCGAGCAAGGGCGAGAATCCGGGTGCATAACGGCGTGCGACAGCCGTGCCCATGGAGAGCCCTGCGTGGGGGCCAGCCAGAGTGTTCCAGATGATGTTGTCCAGAAGCTCAAGCATGAGTAGGAACCCATTTCCGGCGGCGGAGTTGTCCTGAATGGTGAGCCTGTGCAATCGCTGGAGGAGAGATCATGAACGCCGCCGCTGTCGATCGCATCACTCCGAATATCACGACGATGATCCGCATGGACCACTCCCACGTGCTGGCACTGTTCCATCGCTATAAGTCGGACACACCGAGCGGCAGGAAGCGCGCGCTGGTCACGAATGCGTGCCTCGCATTGCAAGTGCATGCGCAGCTCGAAGAGGAGTTGTTTTATCCCGCGCTGCGCGAAGTGTTGAGCGGCGATGAAGTGCTCGAGAAGAGCGAGCCAGAGCACAACGAGATGAAGCGCATCATCGCCGAGCTACGCAGCCGGCTAGACAGTGGCGCGACGATCGATGTGTCGTTCGACGACAAGTTCCTGGAGCTCATGCGCATCGTCATTCACCACGTGGCGGATGAAGAAACGCGTCTGTTGCCCGCCGCTGAACGCTTATTGAAGGATCGCCTCGGACATCTCGGCATGGAGATGACTCGGCGCCGCGTCGAGTTGTTGAAACCGCACGCAGGCGAGCTTGCTTCGAGCACTGTGCGCTCGTTCCCAGCAGGCGCAGCGGCGGGCGCGGCACTAGTCACCGCCGGTGCGTTAGCCATCGGTGCAATGTTGCTGACTCGAGGCAAGAGTGGCGGTCCGCGGCAAACGCTCAACAGATAGTAGTGGGGAAGGGCGCTGAGCTGCGTGCGTTTGAGATAGGTCCTAGTCACGAATGGCACCAATTAGGTGCCACCTCGATCAGAAGTGGACAGGGATAACGTGATTAACAGGATGGTGAGATGAGAGCAGCTCGATGCACGCGTTTCGCCGTTCCTTCAATCCTGTTAATCCTGTTAATCCTGTCCAAATATCTCCCTCGAAGTAGCTAACTGTGTCATTCGGTTCTAGTCACCGCGATCCTGGGTAGTGCGCGTACACGCGCGTCTCGCCATTTTTCTCGACGAGGAATACATCGTAGGGCTGCACTTCCCCCGTAGGGCTTTCCATCCCAGGGGAACCTATCGGCATGGCCGGCACCGCTAGACCTTTGGCTGCCGGCCGCTCGCGAAGCAAGCGCTGGATCTCCTTTGCCGGCACGTGACCTTCGACGAAGTAGCCGTCGACCTTGGCGGTATGGCAGGAGCCGTGCCCGGCAGGAACGCCCACTTCCTGCTTGATTGGGTCTAAATTATCGACGTCGCGTGTGGTCACCACGAACCCAGCGGCACGCAGGTGCTCCACCCATGCTCCACAGCAGCCGCAACTCGCGTTCTTGAAGACCTCTACGCGATGCGCTTGCTTCGATTGCTGGGCCGAGGAGTCGGCGCATCCGATCAGGATGAGGGCAGCGAAAGAGGAGAGGGCGGCTTTGAGTAGCGTGTTCATATCGAGGCTCACTGCGCACGTGGCCCGTGAATCGT
>CBJNAT010000688.1:0-2424 GCA_966434585.1 uncultured Gammaproteobacteria bacterium
AACTGGAAGAACGAGTGCTGGGCGTTCGATCCGGGTTCACCCCAGATCACTGTTCCCGTTGTGTGATTAACGGGCTTGCCGTCGACCATGACGGACTTGCCGTTCGATTCCATCTCGAGTTGCTGGAGGTAGGCCGGGAATCTGTGCAAACGCGCGTCGTACGGCAACACGGCCAGCGACGTACAGCCGAGAAAATTCTGATTCCAGACACCCAGCAGGCCCATCAGCACCGGCAAATTGTTCTCGAACGGCGTCGTGCGGAAGTGCTCATCCATCTCGTGAGCACCTTCGAGGATGAGCTCGAATTGATCCATGCCCAGAGCAAGCGCGATCGAGAGCCCCACAGCCGACCACAGCGAATAACGCCCGCCGACCCAATCCCACATCGTGAAGCGGTTCTGCGGCGGAATCAGGAAGGTATCCATTGCTTTCGTGTTCGTCGACACGGCAGCGAAATGCCGCGCGGGCGCACCCTCACCCAAGCGGTCGACGACCCATTGGCGCGCGATCTTTGCGTTCGTGAGCGTCTCGAGCGTCGTGAACGTTTTCGAACAGACGACGAAGAGTGTGCGTGCAGCATCCACCTTCTCGAGCGTGTCCGCGAGTTGCACGCCATCGATGTTCGAGACACAGTGCACGCGCAGATTGCGGTTCCGATAGCGCGCCAACGCTTCTGTGGCCATGACGATACCGAGATCGGAACCGCCGATGCCGATGTTCACGATATCCGTGAAGGTCTTGCCCGTCGCACCCATGATCTTGCCGCTGTGCACACCCTCGACGAACGTGCGCATCTTTGCGAGCGAGGCGCGAACATCCGGCATGACGTCTTTGCCCTCGACGAGCATCGGTCGATCAGATCGGTTACGGAGCGCCACATGCAGCACTGGGCGCTGTTCGGTGTTGTTAATGCGCTCGCCCGAGAACATGGCGTTGATGCGCGAACGCAGCCCAACGGCATCTGCGAGGGCGAGCAGCTTGGTCAGCGTTTCGTCTGTGACGCGCTGGCGCGAAAAGTCATAAAGAACGAAACCATCCTGGCGAGAAAAACGCTCGGAGCGCTGCGGATCGGCCGCGAAGAGGTCGCGCAACGAAACGGAGGCCATCGCGTTGGCATGCTGTGACAAGGCGAGCCATTCGGGTCGGCTGGATATGGACATTGAGGGGCTTCGTTTTCCGACTGTATGTCCCAGGGAAGCTAAGCCAGGATGGGCGCGAGAAGCAACCCAGTCCACGTGGGCTACTGCTTGATGAGCCGTGAAAAATAGAAGTGAGACTTCTACTTTTCACGGAGACCATCAAGCGCGTGTGTAGTAACGCAAGTACCAGTCCACGAAGTTCTTGACCCCGGTTTCGACGGATGTTGCCGGCTTGTAGCCGACATCGCGCACGAGGTCGTCCACGTCTGCAAACGTGTCCGGGACATCGCCCGGCTGCATCGGCAGCAGGTTCTTCTCGGCCTTCTTGCCGAGGCACTGCTCCAGCACCTCGATGTACCGCAGCAGCTCGACGGGTTCGTTGTTGCCGATGTTGTAGAGCCGATAAGGCGCGCGGCTCGTGCCGGGATCAGGATGGTTGCTGTCCCAGGTTTCGTTCGGTGTCGCGACTCGATCGCACGCGCGCACCACGCCCTGCACGATGTCGTCGATATACGTGAAGTCGCGGCGATGGTTGCCGTAATTAAAGACATCGATCGGCTTGCCCGCGAGAATGTTTCGCGTGAAAAGAAACAGCGCCATGTCCGGCCGACCCCAGGGACCATACACGGTGAAGAAGCGCAGCCCTGTGACCGGCAACTTGTAGAGATGGGCATAGGTGTGCGCCATCAACTCGTTAGCTTTCTTCGTGGCTGCGTAGAACGAGAGCGGGTGGTCCACGTTCTGGTGCACCGAAAATGGCATGGCCGTGTTCGCGCCGTACACAGAGCTCGTGGATGCATACACGAGGTGCTCGACGCCGTTGTGCCGGCAGCCTTCGAGGATGTTGGCGAAACCCAGGATGTTGCTGTCGATGTACGCGAGCGGATTCTGCAGCGAGTAGCGCACTCCGGCCTGTGCGCCCAAGTGGATCACGCGTTCGAAGCGACGTGACTGGAACAGTGCGGGCATGGCCACCCGATCGGCGAGATCGAGCTTCACGAATTCGAAATTGGAGAAGGATGCGAGTTCTTTGAGCCGGGCCTCCTTCAGAGACACGTCGTAGTAATCGTTCAGATTGTCGAGCCCGACGACGTGATCGCCACGATCGAGCAGCACCTTTGCCGTATGGAACCCGATGAATCCGGCAGCACCTGTAACAAGAATCTTCATGGTCGTTCGATCACCACTGAGACATTTCTGCATGAACACGCATGTAGGTGGGGCTCCATCATCGTCCACAACGCGCCAAACTCCTTGCCGAGCAGGCGAACGCAAACAATGGCAA
>CBJNAT010000689.1:0-2422 GCA_966434585.1 uncultured Gammaproteobacteria bacterium
GATTCCCCGCCGCCGTAGGTGCGGCGGCCGCGAGACTGGTCTTATGAGCGCCGCGCGAGCTCCACGTTCGCAGCAGCGGCACTGGGCCGACACACAAACGGACACTCCGCTGCTCGAATGGGTCATCGGCGCGATGGGCCTTGCGCTGCTGGCGGCGGCCATCGTGTTTCTCGCGATCGAGGGACTGCAACAGGAGAGCCGCGGTGGGGTGCGGGTGATGCCGGAGCTCACTCAAAAGGTGGAGAACGGTTATCTCGTGCACGTTGCGGTCCGCAATCTCGGCAAGCAGACACTCGCCGATCTGCACATCAGCGCACGGTTGCTGAGTGATGAGCAGGAAATCGACAGCGCCGAGTTGGTCATCGACTACCTGCCGGGACAGGCTTCCCGTAAAGCGGGTGTATATCTCCGTCACGATCCGTCGCGTTATCGGCTCGAGCTCAGGGCCGAGGGCTTTCAGGAGCCGTGATCACTACTGGGCCGCGGCATTGACCGCGGTTGCCGTGTCGTTCGGCTTGCGTGCCGCCAGGAACGGATAAGAAAACACGATGGCCATGATGATCGCCACGCCCAGGTAGAACTGGGGTGTGAGCTCGCGTTGCTCGCCGAGTAGCACGGCTGCGATTGCAATGGCGTAAACGGGTTCCAGATTGATCGCCAGTGTCGTGCCGAATGCCGAGAGTTGACGGAGCACGATGAGCGAGAGCGCGAACGGCAGCAAAGTGCAGCCGATCGCCAACGCAGCGAGGTACCACACATCGCTACCCTCGGGAACGACGAACCCACCGCCGATGGACCCGGTGAACGGCATGATCAAGGTAAGCGCTAAAGTACCGGCGCCCAGCTCGAGAAACGTGACGCTCAGTGCATCGCCCGAATGCGCGAGTCGTTTGTTGAATGAGCCGAACAGCGCCACGAAGAACGCGGAGATCACGCCGACCAGAATGCCCAGTCGCATCCCGCCGGGTGTGCCGCCAATTACGAGCGCTACCCCGGGAATGACGAGCAAGCCGAGCGCAAATTCACGCGAATCCAAGCGGCGCTTTGCGATCCAGGGTTCCACGACCGCAAGGAAGACGGGTGTGACGGCCATGCAGGTGGCCGCGACCGACGCATTCGCGAGTTTGATCGACGCATAAAAAGTGACCCAGTGCGTGGCCACGAGTATGCCGATGCCGGCGTAAGCCCAGCGCAGGCGAGGTGTCATGGTTGTCAGGCCCTGCCACACGCTCGGTACGACGAGCAGCACCGCAGTGACGATCAACATGCGCCACCAGACGAGCGGCAAGGCGGCGAGCGTGATCAGCTTGCCGAGAATCGCGGTGAAGCCCCACAGCAGTACGCAGAAATGGATTTGCAGCCAGGGCCTAAGAGTGGGCATGGGGCGTGGGGCCTGGGGTTATCGGGTTAGAAGTGAGTGCAAGCATTCGACGCCGTAGTGTGCGATGCAGGCGCTATTCTTACCCAAGCCCCACGCCCCAGGCCCCACGCCTATGAAAAAGTCCACCCGCGTCATCCACCCGCCCGAAGTCATCGTGCCCCAGGACAATCGCACGCTCGTGGCGCCCATCTACCAAAGCGTGAAGTTCACCTTCGACTCGCTCGAAGAAACGGAACGGTTCTTCCGTCACGAGCGCGAAGGCTTCTACTACTCGCGGCACGACAATCCGACGCTGCGCCAGCTCGAGCTGACACTCGCCGAGTTGCAGGGCCGTGAAGCGTGTCTGTTGACCGCATCCGGTGTGGCGGCGATCAATCTCGCGTTACTCGCGCTGTGCAAACACGGCGATCACGTGCTGTTGTTTGCCGAGATGTATCAGCCCACACGGTACATGGTGCGGCGACTGCTCGAGCGTTATGGCGTCACGCACACGATGCTCTCGATCACCGACACGGACGGCATTGAACGGGTGCTGGCGAGCACGCCGACGCGTGTGGTCGTGTTCGAATCCCCGACGAACCCGGTGCTTAAGATCGCAGACATTCCGCGCATCACTGCGGCCGCCCGCGCCCATGGCGCACTCACGCTACTCGACAACACCTTCGCCGGCTTCCACAACCACGGTCAGTTCGACATCGACATCTTCGCGCACAGCCTGACGAAGTACGCTTCCGGTCACGGCGATGTCATGGGCGGCGCTGTCATTGCCAATCGCGATCTCATCGAAGCCATGCATCGCGACTTCGGCATCGTCGGCGCCACGCTCGATCCGCATGCCGCTTTTCTCCTGCAACGGGGACTGCGTACGTACTTCGTGCGCTACGAACGGCAGTGCGCGAATGCGCTCGCCGTCGCACGATTCCTTGAGCAGCATGAGCGCGTGGTTCGCGTGCGCTATCCCGGTCTCGCCTCGCACCCGCAGCACGCCCTAGCGCGTCAGCAGCTCCTCGATTTCGGCACGATCGTGACCTTCGATCTGCA
>CBJNAT010000690.1:0-2420 GCA_966434585.1 uncultured Gammaproteobacteria bacterium
ACGATGGCAACGCGGTTCTTGAAATCGATGTTCATGTTGAGTCCTGCTCCGCTGTATGGGCGAACGTTCCCTTCCCGGTTGCGGGAGAGGGACAGGGTGAGGGTCTTTTTCAGATGCGCTCACGCGCTACCCTCACCCGACGCTCACGCGTCGACCTCTCCCGCAACCGGGAGAGGTGAAGAACGTACGTTCCAACATCACCGCCACCTCAACCACCCCCATTTGGTAGCGCCTCAAATCACCTTCGCGCTCGCCAACCGCTCGAGATCCGCATCTTCGAACCCCAGCAGCCCCTTCAACACCTCCACGGTGTGCTGCCCCAGGGTCGGCGGCGCGGTGTAGCTGTCGATGGGAGTCTCGGAGAGCCGTATGGGATTGGCGTAGATCTTCACCGTACCCGCGAGCGGATGTGGCACTTCCACCGCCATCTGCCGATGCTGCACCTGCGGATCGTCGAACACTTGTTTCAAGTTGTAGATTGGCCCGGCGGGTACGTTCGCGCGTTCGAACGCTGCCAGTAGGTCCTGTTGCCGCCATTGCTTCGTAAGCGCATCGAAGGTCTGCGCAAGCGCTTTGCGATTGCGCACACGTTCAGGGTTGCTCACGAAACGCGGATCGTCGGCGAGCTCGGGGTGCTGCAGCACCTCGCAGAAGCGTCGGTACTGCTCATCGTTGCCACACACGACCATTACGGCACCATCCGCGCACGGAAACATCTGCGAGGGCAAACCGCCGTTACCCTGCGTGCCCCGACGCACCGGAACTTCTCCGGTCGCGAGATACTGTGCGGTGTAATGACTGAGCGATGCGATCACTGAATCCAGCAATGCGACATCGACCTGCTGCCCTTTGCCGTCGCCCTCTCGGGCATTGGCATCGCGTTCGTACAACGCAGCGATGACGCCGATCGTCGCAAACTGTCCGCCAATGAAGTCCGCAATCGACGGGCCCGTCTTGACCGGCGCGCCTCCCTCATCATCGGGATAGCCGGTCACGCTCATCAGCCCGCCCATGCCCTGGAAGATCGAGTCGTAACCCGGACGCGGCGCATACGGTCCTGTCTGACCGAAGCCCGTCACCGAGCAATAGATCAACCGCGGATTCACCTTCTTCAGGCTTTCGTAGTCCAACCCGTAGCGCTTCAAGTCACCGACCTTGAAGTTCTCGATCAGCACATCCGAGATCTTTGCCAGTCGTCTGACGATGTCCTGTCCTTCGGTTGTGGCGAGGTTCAGAGTGATCGATTTCTTGTTGCGATTCGCGCCGAGAATGATCGGTGTCTCGCGTGTATCGCGTCCCTCTTTATCTTTGAGGAACGGCGGGCCCATCCTACGCGCATCATCGCCGCTGCCCGCGCGTTCGACCTTGATCACCTCCGCACCGAGGTCACCGAGCATCTGGGCCGCGAGCGGACCTGCAAGCACGCGTGAAAGGTCGAGCACGCGGATGTGGGACAGCGGTTTTCGGGTCATCTCAGCGTTTCCAAAGAATTAAGACATCGAGAATCACTCTCGCCAAGACACCAAGAGCGCCAAGAAGATTGAGAAAATCGACCTGGGCACTTGGCGTTCTTGGCGCCGTGGCGAGAGAAACAAACCATGCTCGGCTCAACCACTGATCATGCCGTGTGCCGTCAACGCGGCGATTTCCACCACACCACCATCCAACGGCAGACATGTCGCAGTGATGAAGCGCGCTTCATCGCTCGCGAGGAACAACGCGGCGGACGCGATGTCCCAGGCGTCGCCCTCAACGCCCAGGGGCGCCACTTTCCCGATGCCGACGTTATTCACGAGCACATCCAAGCGCCCGTAGCGCTCGAGCGTGTCGTTCACGACGCGCTCGCAATCCGCAGCGCGTGTGACATCTGCTGCAGCAACGAACGCCGTGCCGCCGGCGTTCTGGACAGCGATTCATTCGGCGCTCCGCGTGAGAAAGACTCCCCGCCCGCTCGCCACGAGCACGCCCTCTGCGTTGTAGACCTGCGCTTCACCGAAGGACAGCGTGCGACCGACTTGTATCGCGCGGCCTTTCGCAATGTAGTCACCTGGCTTCGCGAACTTGTGATAGTCGATGCGCAGATCCACGGTCGGAATGCCGCGGTCAACGTGCACTGCCACGGCGTAACTCGCGGCCGTATCGATCAACGCCGCGAGCACACCCCCATGCATCGACTGCGCCTCCGGGCTCGACAGCAGCTCATCGCGCCAGGGCAGAAAGATCTCCACACCCTCGCGACTCACCGCTTTCGCCTGTAGCTGCAGCCAGCGGTTGAATGGGCAGCGGGTCATGAGCGCTTGGAAGCGCTCGAGGGAGGCGAAAGGTTGAGTGTCGCTCATTGGGTCACTCCTCGTGTGCTCAAATGAGCGTCCCCTCGCCCGGTTGCGGGAGAGGTGAAGCATGAAAATACTTCACTGCCC
>CBJNAT010000691.1:0-2418 GCA_966434585.1 uncultured Gammaproteobacteria bacterium
GATGCGCGCCGGTTCGGCTGGCACATCGAGGACACTCGATTCGATTGGCCAACACTACGCGACAACGTGCTCGCCGAAGTCACGCGTCTGAGCGGCCTCTACACGGACACACTCAGGAATCACAAGGTCGAGATGTTCACCGAGCAGGCCGTCGTCACGGGCCCGCACGGTGCGCGTATCGGCAGCCGCGACGTGAGCGCCCGTTACATCCTCATCTCGACCGGCGCACGCCCGCACATTCCAGAGGTGCCCGGTGCCGAGCACGGCATCACCTCGAACGAAGTGTTCCATCTCGAGCAACTGCCGAAGCGCATCGTGATCGCGGGCGGCGGCTACATCGCCAACGAGTTCGCGGGCATTTTTCACGAGTTCGGCAGTCGGGTCACCTTGGTCAACCGCTCGGATCAGATCCTGCGCGGTTACGACGAACAGATCCGGGATCGACTGCTGCAGATCTCGTTGATGAAAGGCATTCGCTTTCTGTTCAACTGCAAGATGGAGAACATCGAGCGACACGATGACGGCACGATCACTGTGCAACCGCACGATGGCGAGCCGCTCCACTGCGATGTGTTGCTGTTCGCTACGGGCCGCGTACCCAACACGGATGGCCTAGGTCTCGACAGCGCGGGTGTCGAGCTCGACCGCAGCGGCGCCGTGCGGGTCGACGAGCACAGCCGCTCCACATGCGAGTCGATTTACGCGGTAGGCGATGTGACGAACCGGGTGCAGCTCACGCCCGTGGCGATCCGCGAAGGGCAGGCGTTCGCGGATACCGTGTTCGGCGGCAAGCCCTCGCTCATCGATTACCGCAACATTCCCTCCGCGGTATTCAGTCATCCACCGCTCGCGGGCGTTGGCCTCACGGAATCACAGGCCCGCAATCAACTCGGCAGCGTGAAGATCTACACGTCCGATTTCCGACCGATGAAGAACGTGCTGGCCAATCGCAACGAACGCGCGCTGTACAAGCTCGTGGTCGATGAGGCGACCGGCCGTGTCGTGGGCGCGCACATGATCGGCCCGGATGCGCCTGAGATCCTGCAGATGGTCGCGGTGGCCGTGAAAGCGGGGCTTACCAAGGCGCAGTTCGATGAGTGCGTCGCGATTCATCCGACGATGGCGGAGGAACTCGTCCTCCTGAAATAAACCGCGGTTTTTCACATCTTGTGAGTGGAACTCGCATCGCAGCCGCGGAGCCAAGAGAGGGCATTGGACAGGATTAACAGGATTTACAAGATGTAAGACGCAGAAGAATCGTTCGTCCTGAGTTCCATGTCCTCACCGTAATCCAGTTAATCCTGTCCGCTTTCTCCGTTGCCCGAAGCCATTGATCGGATGCCGATTTCTCCGTAGCATGTCGCTTGTTGAATATTTCAACAACTTTTCAAGACCCCATGGCTATAGTCAATTTCAGCGTTCCGGATGAGGTCAAAGCCGAGTTCGACAAGGTCTTCGGCGACCAGAACAAAAGCGCCGTGATAGCAGATTTGATGCGCGGCGCAGTTGCGGAGGCAAAACGGCGCAAGCAACGCGAGGCGCTGTTTCGTGCCTTGACACAGCGGCGCGTGGAGAGGCCGCCCCTGACAGACAAGAAACTTCGCGCGTCCCGTTCGACTGGACGGCCATGACGGTTGTCCTCGATGCCAGCGTCATCATCCAGTGGCTACTGCAGGATCCAGAGCGCGAGGTAGGCACGGACAAGGCGACTCGACTCGTGGAATCCGTCGTGAAGGGCGATCTAGCGGTCCTGCAACCGATGCACTGGCTGATTGAGGTCGGCGCCGTGCTGGCACGAGAAAGTCCCGTGACCGCATCCGAGGACGTGACGATGTTGTCTGCGCTGCAGCTCCCTGTGACCGACGAGCCGCTGCTGCTGCAACGCGCAGTCGAGTTAGCGGTCGAGTTGAAGCAGCACGTGTTCGACACTTCTTATCACGCAATAGCCCTCGAAACTCCGGACACGGTCCTCATCACCGCCGACGTGCGCTACCTGCGCACAGCACGGTCGAAGGGCTGCATCACACATCTGCTGGACTGGGGATAGCGCAGTTATCAAGGTGATCAGAGAGCAGACCCGGGGGCGGTGGCGGGTCAGTGGGCGAATGCATCGGGCTTCTCGCGATAGTCGAATCTGATCTGGCAGATCGCGGATCTGTTGCGAGGGCCATACCGTCCGCCCCAGTACGAGCGTGTCATGTTGCCGATGACCGTGCTGCGTCGGTTCGATTGCGTGCTCACGACCGCGAGCCCTTACGAGATGCTTCGCAAAGAGAAGGCGCGCTTCGTCCTCGAGAGGTTAAGGTGACCGACCAGCTCCCACAGGAAGGCGAGCTGATCCTCTACCGCACCGCCGACGACGCCGTGCGCGTCGAGGTGCTCTACGAGTCCGAGACCTTCTGGCTCGATCAGCGGCGG
>CBJNAT010000692.1:0-2414 GCA_966434585.1 uncultured Gammaproteobacteria bacterium
GCCGAAGAGAAATATGCATTTTGGATTCGACGTTCCGGTCCTGTCCGAACCTTATACGAAGGCCCGCGCGAGCCACCAGTACCCGTTCGCAATCCATTGGAGTACGAGCACCGCGATTTTTTCGACAAGGCTGCTGCGAATGGCGACGGTAAATGGCAGTGGTCCGGGGCGCAGCACCCGCCTATCCGGTGCAATCCGCGAGGCTTGCACCAATGCACGCTTGTAGCGCAAACGTGGCAGCTCGCCCCAGAAGGAGCGTACTGCGCGCCACCACTCACGAGACCAACCCTTGCCGATCAGACCAGCGAGTTGGAAGAGCTCGTACAGCAACAGCACTGGCGACAGAAGAATGATCGTCCGCAGAGAAAAGGACTTCCCGATGATGAGCCAACGGTTGCGGATGAGATAGAACATTCGCTGCGATGCCACGGTTTGGCCCGGGCGGTATGAAAGCCCAGCGGTACCTTCGCCATGCCGGACTCGGGCACGCGGTTCGATCCAGGTCTGCAGACCCTGCAGATTGGCCCGCACTCCGAAATCATGATCTTCGAGATTGAAAACGAAGTCCTCGTCGAACGGCAGCGACCCGTTCCAGCGACGCCGGTCCATCAAGAAGCATGCAGTTACCAGCGAGGTCGTCGGGCGGCTCACACAATCGGCGTCTGCCACCTTGCAGTTGGCATTCCTCAACGCCATGAGGCCGAGGAAGTGACAGTCGGCGCTGTCGTACTGGATGATTTCCGGCGCATTGCCATACAACACGCGCGGTGCGACGAGCAGCGCTCGCGGCTGTTCATCGAGCACTGAGCAGAGCCCCGCCACGCAGTCGGGTTCGAGGCGTACGTCGTTGTCCTGGAACAGGATCAAGTCGCACGCCGCGGCTGCGAACCCTGCATTGCGCGCGGCGCCAGGACCTTGATTGCGCTCGAGGGGAAGGATTCGGACCTGGGGGAAGTGCGTTGCGATAATCTGCAGGCTGTCGTCGGTGGATGCGTTGTCCACGAGCAGTATTTCGGCAAAGCCTCTCGACTGCTGCTGCGCTGCCTGCAGCGCATGGCTGAGATAACGCGCGCCGTTATAATTCACAATACAGAGTGTGACGGGCGCTGTGGTGTCCATCACATCAGACCCGGTCGTCGGGCACACCGCCTCGTGCCCTCGGAGTGTTTCCGAACCATTGCGCTCGCGCTTCGAGAATGCCGCCGTAACAGGCAGCGACCAGCGTGCCCCCGAATATCAAGAAGGACCATGCCACGGCTGTAGCAGCAGGAACACCGTACGGCGCAGTCAGCAACACCAGTGTGCTCTCACGCACACCCAGGCCCGAAATCGATACCGGCAGGAGCACGACCAAGTGCACTGCCACTCGCATCCACGCCACGGTCAGAAAACCTAACTGCAGATCGAGCGCCTGTGCGAACGCGTACAACGCTGCGGCGCCTAGAAAGTCTTGCGCGACCGACGCGACCACGATGATCGCGAGCGCGCGAACCGGCAACTCGCGCATGCGAGCCAGATGCTCGGCGAACGCGCGGACCTTGCGCTTGACCCAACCCTCCCCAGACCAATGTTCATTGGCGCGCTGAAGCAGGACCTCCGGATAGTGCGCCCGACCGAACAGCAGCAGATGTAGCAGGAACAACAGAGCAAACGCGACGCCTCCGAATCCGATCGCACGTACGCCATCGAGCTTGTGATCCACGACCCAATACGCAATACCTGCAACCGTCGTAGTGAGTATCTCCGTCGTGCGATTCACCAGTATGGACACGAACGCCGGGCCGCGAGGCGCCCCGTGCTGGACGTACTTCATCCAAGTCGCCGCACCGCCCGCCACAGCTCCTGGCAGCAACAAGCTATAGAAGCTGCTCACAAACAACGTATCGACGATTGTTTTGAGGTTCAGGGGCAAGTTCTGGGCATCTGCGATGACCTTCATCCGCTTCGCCGCCGGAAAGCGGATGAGTATCTGGAGCAGAAACCCCAACGCCACGAAGCCTGGATGAGCGGACTTGAGCGCGAGCACGATCGCGCCGAACGGAATGTTCTGAAACAGATAAGCCAGCACGCCGACAGTGACCAAGCACTGCAGCGCCAGCTTCGCTGATCTCGGCACGACTGTCTGCCCGAAACGTGTGCCTCAGATGCTGCCCAGGTAGTCCGCCTTGCCGATCTCCACGCCGTTGTGACGCAGGAGGTTGTATGCCGTCGCCACATGAAAGAAGAAGTTCGGCAGTGCCCAATGTCGAAGGAACACGAGACCAGGAAAGGAAAACGTTGCGCGTGGCGTTGCAATGGTGATCGTACGATCCTCGGACCCCGCCAGCTGCGCGGGCGCCAGGCCCGTCAAATACTCGATCGTGCGATCGATGCGGGCGATCAGTTCCGGAACCGTCTGTTCCGTGTCTTCGAAC
>CBJNAT010000693.1:0-2409 GCA_966434585.1 uncultured Gammaproteobacteria bacterium
CGTGCCCGACTCCGTCCGCTACCGCGTCCGAGATCGTGACGATCGATGAGACCGCGCCACTCGAGCCGTCCAACCCGCCTGCGGATGCGCTGCTCGTCGGGCCGACGCCTTCGTGCCGCAATCACACGGACTATCGTTCCACCAATGGCGAGTTCGTCTGCGGCACGTGGGACTCAACGCCCTATCACCGTCGCCCCATGCTCTATCGCCATATCGAGCTCATGCATCTTCTTGCAGGCAGTGTGACGTTCCAGGATGCATCGGGATCGGTGACGTTTTCCAAAGGCGACATTTTCCTCGCTGCGCGGGGCGCAGAGTGCGCTTGGATCAGTGAGGTCCACGTCAAGAAGGTCTACGCGATCCACCGCCCCGCGTGAGGTGAGTGTCAATGCACACACCGATCATCACGATTGCGCCGGATGATGTTGCCCGACCCGGTGGTCACTACTGCCATGCGAAGCGCTTCGGCGATCTGGTATTTACATCGGGTCAGCTCGGTGTGCGGCCGGACGGATCGCACACGGTTGAGTTGCCGTTCGAGGAGCAGGCGCGTCAGGCCTTGCGCAATATGCTGGCGGCGCTGCGTGCTGCGAAGGCGGAGCCTGCGGATATCCTGAAGGTGACCGCCTATATCGTGGGCGTTGATCACTGGCCACGCTTCAACGCCGTCTATGCCGAGGTGATGGGTGAAGCAAAGCCCGCACGAACTGTCGTGCCTGTCGGCGAACTGCATTACGGCTATCTCGTTGAGGTCGATGCGATCGCGGTCTGTCGCTCAGTGACCGCTCGCGAGCGCGCCTAATCCGAGGCATCGAGTATGAAACTCAAACCCTACTGGCTCGATACGTCGACACCGTTCTCCTCGGGCGCTAAAGGCGCGCCGCAAGGTACGGCCGATGTAGTGGTCGTCGGTGCGGGATTTACAGGCCTCTCGACAGCGCTCGCGCTCGCGAAGAAGGGTGCCAATGTCGTCGTGCTCGAGGCGAGCTGGGTCGCCAATGCCGCCTCCGGGCGCAACGGCGGCATGTGCAACAACGGCTTCGCGCAGGATTACTACGCGCTCTCGACACAACTGGGACGCGAGCGCGCCAACATGCTCTATCGCGCCTTCGATGCCGGCGTCGACAAGGTCGAGTCGATCATTGCCGAAGAGCGCATCGACTGTCATTTCAAACGCGTGGGCAAACTCAAGCTCGCGGCAAAACCGGAGCACTACGACAAGCTCGCCCGCTCGCAGGCGCTGCTGGCTGAACAGGTCGATCCTGATACGCGAATGGTGCCGCGCGCAGAGATGCGCGCGGAGATCGGATCGGACCGCTATTTCGGAGGTCTGCTCTTCGAGAAGAGCGCCGGGATGCACGTCGGCAAGTTCGGCCAGGGGCTCGCCGAAGCCGCCGCACGCCGAGGGGCGCTGATCTATGAGAACAATCCGGTGATCGGATTGCGACGGCTCGCGGGCCACGCGCACGAGCTGCGCACGCCCCATGGCAGCATTCGTGCGCGCCAAGTGCTGCTTGCCACGGGCACTTCGGCTATCGGCCCGCTCGGCTGGTTCCGGCGACGCATCGTTCCTGTGGGCGCGTTCATCATCACTACCGAACCACTGCCCGTCGATCTGCTCGATCGCCTGACGCCGCGTCGACGCATGACGACGGACACGAAGAACTTCGTGAATTATTTCCGCGTAACTCCGGACAATCGCCTGCTGTTCGGCGGGCGCGCGCGCTTCGCTGCAAGCAATCCGAAGTCGGATGCGAAGAGCGGCGCAATCCTGCGCAAAGCCTTGGCCGAAGTATTTCCCGAACTGAAAGATGTCCGCATCGACTACTGCTGGGGCGGCATGGTGGACATGACGCGCGACCGGCTACCACGCGCCGGCGAGCACGAAGGCCTGTTCTATTCGGTGGGCTATAGCGGCCATGGCACGCAGATGTCGACCTACATGGGCGCGTTCATGGCCGAGGTACTCGACGGCAAGGCCGATCTCAACTATCAGAACCCATGGCGCGATTTCGAATGGCCGGCGATCCCGGGCCACTTCGGCAAGCCGTGGTTCCTGCCCTTCGTCGGCGCCTATTACCGGTATCGAGATCTCGTCGGATGAAAGCGAACGGACCGAACGATCGTGCAGCGATGGGGGGATCTTCGATGCCAGCACCGCTGATACACATTGAGACGAATCCCAACCTGCCGGATGCGGCCGACGTCGTGGTCATCGGCGGGGGGATCATCGGCTCGTTCACCGCCTATCACCTCGCGAAGCGCGGCATGAAGGTCGCGCTGCTCGAGAAGGGCCGCATCGGCGCCGAGCAGTCGAGTCGCAATTGGGGCTGGTGCCGTCAACAGAACCGCGATGCGCGCGAACTACCGTTGGCCACGAAGAGTCTAGAGCTGTGGGAGCAGTTCGAA
>CBJNAT010000694.1:0-2409 GCA_966434585.1 uncultured Gammaproteobacteria bacterium
CGGCGAACTCGAGCCTGACGCTCGATGGCTCGAACAACCTGATCGATCCAAGCGTCGTGAATGGAGGCAAGTTCATCGGCGAAGCTTTCCTGCGTGAAGCCGGCATCAAAGGCAGCTTCCTCGGCGGCAAGCTGCAGAGCACGGTTGCATACTTCAACCAGTCTCGTAACGACGTGAGCAGCCCCGACGATCCTTCCGCAGGCGCCGACGTCAGCAGCACCGAGTCGGAAGGGTATGAAGTAGAGCTGAAGTGGGTGCCGACCAAAGACCTCTACTTCTCGGCGTACTACACCTTCCAGCAGCAGTGGTACACGACGCCGATCGGTTCGGGCACCACGTTCGATCTCAATGGACGTCAAGTAGGCTTCCAGGACGTGCTCGACCCAGTGACAGGCGAACTGCTGTATCCGGCCGAGGCTTTCCTGTATGGCGGTCGTGCGAATGCGTCCGCGCCTGCTGGTTCGAAGGCATTCAAAGACCGCGTGACGACTCCGGAGCGTCAGGCCTCCATTCAGTCGACCTGGCAGATCGGACGTGGCTTCGGCGTGTTGGCCTCGGCGAACTGGTTCTCCGCAACATACGCCAATCGTCAGAAGACGATCTCGCTGCCCGAAGCGTACGTGTTCAACATCGGCGCGACGTACGATCGCGGCAAGATGCACTTCAAGGTGAACGGCTACAACATCACCGACGAGGTCTACTTCCGCGCGGCATCGGGCGATACGAGCGGGCAGTTGGTCTCCGTCATGCCAGGACCGCGATGGGAGGCTTCGGGGAAGGTGGACTTTTGATGAACGACCGCGCGCTCGCGGTCGTTCATGGGCCTGGGACCTGGGGCCCGGGGTATGGGGTAAGAAAGATCGGTTCTGACCCCAAGCCCCACGCCCCACGCCCCAAGCCCGCGCGATAGCGCGAATGCGCATCACCTTCCTCGGCCATCAAGGTTGGTACTTCGAGAACGACGGTCGCGGCTTCCTGCTGGATCCGATCCTCGAGTCGATGGGAAATGGGGCGGCGCGGCTGCCGATCTGGCCGCGGCGCCGTCTCGACTTCGCGCGCTTCGAGCCGCTGGATGCCGTCATCATTTCCCATGAGCATGCCGATCATTTCTCGCTCGAAACGCTGCATGCACTGCCGCGCCGCTGTCGGGTCTACATCTCGGATCTCTCCTCGTATGCAATGACGACGGCGATTAGCGAGCTCGGCTTCAGCGTCGAACGCTTCTCGGCATTGCGCAGCTTCACTATCAACGGCATCACTGTGACGCCGCTCCCTGGGCTATACAACACCCTCGAGCCGGACACGTATGCGTTGCTCATGCAGGATGCGAGCGGCGCCAGTTTTCTCACCGGCATCGACACGGTCGCGCATCCGGATGTGTGTGCGTGGCTCGCGCAGCATTGCCCCGTGCGGACACTGGACAATCTCACCAACAACTTCGTCGAGCCGAGACAACCGCTCGTGCGCGATGCGATGTCGTACGCGAAGTCGCGCGGTGTGGTCGTCGCAAGCCTCATGGACTTCGTGCAGAAGTTTCAGCCGCGTCGCGCAGTCATCTGTGGGCAAGGCTGGAGCTTCGCAGGTGAAAAAGCTCATCTGAATAGCAGCTTCTTCAGCGTCGATAACGCGTGGCTTACGCACGCCGCACGAGAGATCGTGCCTCAAACAGAGTGGTTCGAAGGTGCGCCCGGGATGCGTTTCACGCTGCAGCATGACCACATAGATGTCGATGAATCCGAGCTCATCGGTCCAGTCGAACGCATCGACCGCCACTTCGACCCAGCGGCCGTAAAGATGGCGGATCCCTTTCCGCCGTGGAGCAGCGCACGCGTGCTGCCGCCCGACAGATTCCAGTCCGTCCGGGAGTTCGTCCTGCAGAAGCTCGGCGAAGGCATCGGTGCGCACGCACCGAAGCTGATGGAGCTGTTGTACTACCTGAAATTCCAGGACATCGGTCAGCTCGTTCCGAATCTTGGTTTGAGCATTCGTAACGGCGATGCGCGCTATCTATTCGAGCTTGACTATGGGCATCTGCAGTTTCGCGAGGTCAAAGCCGGCCGCAGTAAAGCCCCTGCTGTCGGTATCGAGATGTGGGCCTCGGATCTGGAGCTGCTGGTCGGTGCGCAAGAAGAAAGCTTCATGATCTACGAAAGCGCCATGCAACGCTGGAGCCATGTGCCGCACATCATCGATGAAGGCGCGCTCATAGAAGCGTTGATGTGGTTCACGCCGAGATTTCGTTCGCGGGAGTTCCTGGCGTTCTATCGAATGCAGATCGCGGCGCTGCGCGCGCAGGCCAAGACGGCGTGAGTTGTTCTACACCTCTCCCGGTTCCGGGAGAGGTCGACGCGACAGCGGCGGGTGAGGGCGCGCGAAGCGCTTCTCAAGAGAGCCCTCACCCTGTCCCTC
>CBJNAT010000695.1:0-2408 GCA_966434585.1 uncultured Gammaproteobacteria bacterium
GGAAGGTATCGGCATCGGCCGCGTGACGAAGAATCTCGAAGGCTCCCCGCTCGATGATGCTCTCCACATCACCGACATCGAATGCGTAAACATGGTTTATCGACTGCTCCGCGAGGAAGGTCTGTTCCTCGGCAGTACGAGCGGTGTAAACGTTGCGGCGGCGGTGCAGCTCGCGCGCAAACTCGGCCCTGGCCACACCATCGTCACGATCCTCTGCGACAACGGCGCGAAGTATCAGTCGCGTTTGTTCAACCGGAAGTGGCTGGCGGAGAAGGGGTTGCTCGACGCGGCAGGCTTTGATCAGAACGTGGCGCCGATGCCGATATCGTTACCGCCCTCGGCGGTCGGTGGGTTGGGGCAGCGACTGAGCGCCTGAGAGCACCCTCAACCCACCACCTTCCCCGGATTCATGATCCCCTTGGGATCAAGCGCCTGCTTGATCGCCCTCATCACCTCCAACGCGACCGGACTTTTGTAGCGCTGCAGCTCACCGATCTTCAGCTGCCCGATTCCGTGCTCGGCACTGAAGCTGCCGCCATATCTCGCAACGAGGTCATGCATTGCACGCTGCACGATCGGTCCGCGTGCTCTGAACGCCGCCGTATCTGCGCCCTCGGGCTCACTCGCGTTGAAGTGCAGATTGCCATCGCCCAGGTGGCCGTACGACACGACCCGCACGCCCGGGATCAACTCGCGCAGGAGCTGCGCGCCTTCCCGGATGAAATCGGGTAGTTGCGTCGTCGTGACGGAAATGTCGTGTTTCAGGCTCGCGCCGATGCGCGCTTGTGCCTCCGGAATGTTCTCTCTCAGGCGCCAGAACAACTCGCGCTGCGCTTCCGACTGCGCGATGACGGCGTTGGTCGCGAAGCCGTGCTCCATCGCCACGGCGAGCGTTTCCTCGATGGCGCTCGTCCAATGCGGGTCGTTGCGTGCGGTCGTCGCCTCCAGCAGCACGTACCACTCGCTGCGATCCGGCAACGGGTCCGTCGTGTTCGGGATGTGCTGCACGACGAGCTCGAGCGCAAGGCGCGGAAGCAACTCGAACGTGCTGATTCCATCTCCTGTGTGTGCGCGCAAGTGCGACAACAGATCGACAGCGGCTTGCGGATTCGGTACCGCCGCGATTGCAGTAACGATGCTGCGAGGTGGCGGAAAGACCTTGCAGACGGCAGCCGTGATGATGCCGAGCGTGCCTTCCGCGCCAATGAAGAGATCGCGCAGGTCATAACCGGTGTTGTTCTTGCGTAGTCCTTTCAGTTCATCGAGCACGCGGCCATCAGGCAGCACGACCTCGAGCCCGAGACACAAATCGCGTGCCATGCCATAACGGAGCACGGCGGTGCCACCCGCATTGGTGGAGAGATTGCCGCCGAGCTGGCATGTGCCTTCCGAGCCGAGGCTCAACGGGAAGAACCGATCCATGCTCGTGGCCGCGGTTTGTATTTCTGAGAGCGTGCAACCCGCTTCGGCGATGAGTGAGTAGTTGAGCGGATCGAGTTTGCGGATACGGCGCATGCGCGCGAGAGACAGCACGACCTGCGACCCATCGCCACTTGGAGTGGCGCCGCCGCAGTAACTGGTGTTGCCCCCGACCGGCACGACGCCGATACCGCGCTCGTGACACACACGCATGATCGCAGCGACGCGCTCCGTGGTATCCGGACGCAGCACGAGGGGTGTGTTGCCGCGGTAGAGCTTGCGATGATCGACGAGATACGGCGCGATCAGCTGCGGGTCGTGCAGCGAGCCGCCCGGTCCGGCAATCTCCTGAAGCTGCTCGAGGATCGGCGGTGAGATCATCATGTGCCACTCATATTCGCGGGATCGTCGTCGGCATCGCTGATGAAGGCCTGCAGCGCCTCCTTATCGAAGACGTCACGCAGCGTTACGCGGTTGCGTTCCAACAGGCAGCCGAACGAACTCATGCCGGGTTTGTTGGTTGCATCGACAGTGCCGCCGACCACTTCAAAACGGATATCGGCTGGGCTCACGCGGTTTGTGTGTACCTCGAATCGGGCATTCCAGGGCACGAGCTTCGCATCGAGCAACGCCTTCTCGCAGAGCAGCGGTATGCAGGCGCGTTGGGTATGCGCATCGTCGAGTTCCTCGCAGCCCTTCAGCGCGGCGGCTGTCTCCGAGCGCAGCAACCCCGGCTCCTTCAACGAGGACAAGAGTGAGTACAACGCCCATAGACACAGGGCCGCTGCCGTCAGTACGAGTCCAGAACGCAGATTCAACATGGGCTACACACTACCTGATCGGTGGCCCTTGGGCTCGAGCGCCGCGCGGTAGCTGCGCAGCGCTTCCTCTCGGCTGAGCTTCAGATCCACGATGGGCAGTGGGTAGTCGCGGCCCAACGTGAGATTGGCCGCGTGCAAGACTTTCGCCGGTGCGGCCCACGGTTCGTG
>CBJNAT010000696.1:0-2406 GCA_966434585.1 uncultured Gammaproteobacteria bacterium
TGATCGCCGCGCAGGGTGATCTCGTCGCGGGTGATGAGCACGCGTTCTTTGCCGTCCACGCCCGTGATCCCGATGACGCCGTCGTAGGCGGCCGGATACAGCGGCTTCGCGTTCGGTCCATCGTTGCCTACGGCGGCGACAATCACATGACCTCGCTGCAACATTGTCTGTACCACCCGTGCCAGCGTGCGGTTCGGCGGCCCGACGAGGCTCACGTTGATCACAGGCACACGCTCGCGAGCGAACCAGGCGAATGCGCTCACGATCGCCGTGACCGATCCGCCCGTAGGCTGGTCGCAATAGACATCCGCGCTGAACAACTCGATCTGACCGGCCGTGACCTGCATCGCCATGAGGGATGCGACCGCGGTGCCGTGCGAGCTTGGCACGAGCATGCCGGCACAGCCGTTCGTCTGAAATGATGTGTTGATGAATATGGGATGCGAGCGATCGATGCCGCCGTCGATCAGTCCCACTCGCGTGATGCCACCGCTGGCTGCTTCGTGCGAGGGGACCTCCGGCTCAATGGCACGACTTGCACCAACGCTGCCGCTGCGCGTGTACACATGGTTGTAGTCGTACGTGCCTTGCGGATCGAGCGCTCGCAACCGCTGCAAGGCGCGCCGGAGCGTCATGCCTTGCGGTGCCAGCAGAACGACGATGCGTGTGCCGAGTTCGTCCATGCGCTCTTCGCGTGCCATCGTGAAACCAGCCGAGTGCGCAAGCTCGAGCGCCTGCTCGGTGGGCTCGAACGCGAGCAACTCACGGCGCACGACAGGCTCGCCGTTGGGATCGCGCTCCAGCACGTCACGATGCCGCCGCAACAAGCCTTGCACCTGCACTCGCCGCAGATCACGCAGGTCAACGCCCGCGAGCGTCGACTCCGTCGTGTCCAGCGTTCGGTCGAGCGCGTCCGCCACGACGGGCACCTGCGGTAGGTCGACGCTCGGCAGGCGAACTTGGGCGTGACCCACAGCGACTGAGCTCATGCAGAGAGCCGTTATGAGGAGGATGCGCGTACACATGGTCGCGTCATCGTAGCGGGGGAATGTGCGCGAGAACCAGTCTGCAAGTATCCCGGGAATATAATCGCCGCCGCCATCGTCTTACCGTTACTGAACGTTGCATGACCGCTTCGCTGGAAATCGTTCGCACTCGTCTGACCGAGGTGCTACCGCGTCTGCGTAGGTTCGCCCGCACGATCACGCGCCACGTGCACGACGCGGATGACCTCGTACAGCTCGCGATCGAGCGGGCGCTGCAGCGTCATGCCCAGTGGGACGGCGAGTCGAAGTTCGAGAGCTGGATGTTCGGCATCATGCGCAATGCGTGGATCGATGAGATGCGCGCCCGCAAGCGCCGCAACCAGGTGATCGCGACCGAGGAGACGGGCGAACACGTGGGCGATCGCGGGCTCGAGCCCCAGGAGATCACCTGGTCGGTGCAAGCCGCGCTCGAGCAACTGCCCGAAGAGCAGCGGCTGGTGATCGGCCTCGTGCTCGTCGAAGGCCTCGCTTATAAGGAAGCGGCGCACGTGCTCGACATACCGATCGGCACCGTGATGAGCCGCCTCGCCCGCGGTCGCGAAGCGATGCAGACGCTACTGAATAGAGTGAAGCAGCCGTGAACATCGACGATCAAACGCTGATGGCTTATGCCGACGACGAGCTCGATGCCGCGACGCGGGCGCAAGTCGAAGCAGCCCTCGCACGAGATCCAGCGTTAGCAGCGCGCGTCGAGGAGCATCGAACGCTCCGGGCAGAGCTCAACGCTGCCTTCGATCCAGTGCTCGACGAGCCGGTGCCGGATCGACTGCTGGCCGCCGTGAAACCGCCCGTGAGAGGAGATTCCGCGCCGATCGATCTGGCGAGTGTGCGTCAGCGCCGTGCTGCGAAGACGGCTGGACGCCGACGATTCCCCTCGTGGGCTGCCATCGCCGCGAGTCTGCTGATCGGGATCCTGGTCGGACGCGTCAGCTTGAACTCCGGTGCGGTTTTGACGACGCGCGATGGTGAAGTATTCGCGGCAGGAGAGCTTGCAGCCGCGCTGAATGACCGGCTCTCGAGCGAAGACAGCGAGGGTACCCGCATCGCATTCTCATTCCGCACGAGCGATGGCCAGTACTGCCGCGCGTTCAATCGTGCAGGCACACAGTCGCTTGCCGGCGTCGCGTGTCATGAGACCGAAGGTTGGAAGGTGCGTGCGGTCGCTACAGTCGAGCAGAGCAGCTCGGAATATCGGATGGCGGGCGCAGAGATCCCGGCGGCGGTTCGTGCGGCGGTGGAGGATGCGATGCACGGTGAGCCGCTGAGTGTGGACGCAGAAGAGGCAGCACGCACGAGCGGGTGGCAATAGGCATTGCGGCGCGAGGAACTTTGCCAATCACCAGGCATTCGCCGCTCACTA
>CBJNAT010000697.1:0-2404 GCA_966434585.1 uncultured Gammaproteobacteria bacterium
CGCGACCTGCGTTCGTGCGGGCGTCGGCGGCCGCGCTGCCCGATGGCAAGGCGCATGACGGCAGGGGCATTCCAGGTCCGAAAAAGAAGTGACGATCACTCGGCGCGATTTTCTGAATGGGGTGGCACTGACGATTGGCGGCGGTTTGACGCCACGCACGTGGGCACACGCAGCGGCGCGGACATATCCACCGGCGCTGACCGGACTTCGCGGCAGCACGGACAACTCGTACGCCGTTGCACATGCGCTTCGCGACGGCCGGCGCTTCGATCTTGGGAAAGTACCCATCGAGGGCGAAGTCGACTTGGCGATCGTGGGCGCGGGCGTCAGTGGCTTGGCCGCTGCACACTTCGCACGCAAACGCAGCTCAACCTCGCGCATTCTCATCCTCGATAACCACGACGACTTCGGCGGGCACGCGCGCCGGTGCGAGATGCGCGTGGGCCACCGGCTGCTCCTCAGTTATGGGGGCAGCGAATCGATCCAATCGCCGGGCGCGCTCTGGAGCGAGACGGCCTTAGGGTTGCTACGCGAGCTTCGTGTGGACTTGCGTCGCTTCGACACTGCTTTTCATCGCACGCTGTATCCGGATCTCGGGCTCTCTCGGGGCTTGCTGTTCACGCGCGAGGCGTTTGGCACAGATAAGCTGGTTGCTGGCGACCCCACACCGATGATTGCGGACGACATACCTCCCGGCCGCTTGAATGCTAAGTCTCCGCAAGCGTTCATTCGCGATTTTCCACTGGATGAGCGTGCTCGGGAGCGGCTCGTGGCGCTCTACACAGAACCACGTGATGTCCTTCGCGGCAAGTCGATCGAGCACAAAATGGCTGCTCTCAGTGCAATGAGTTATCGCGAGTACCTGCTGCGTCATTGGGGATTGACGCAGAAGGCCGCCGACACTTTTCAGAAGCGTTCGCACGATTTCTTCGCGGTCGGCATCGACCTCCTGCCTGCGCTCGAAGCTGCTGCCACGGGCTACCCAGGCTTCGATGGTCTGGGCTTGCCCACGCATCCGCAGGACGCCGCGAAACTGGAAGACCCTTACATCCATCATTTCCCGGACGGCAATGCCTCGATAGCGCGGTTGTTGGTGCGAGCCTTGATTCCGGGTGTCGCCCCAGGCGACTCGATGGATGACATCGTGATGGCGCCGTTCGACTACTCACGGCTCGATCAGCACGGCAGCTCGACGCGTCTGCGCCTCGACAGCACGGTCGTTGCACTAGCCAACCGCGATCGCGGGGTGGACGTGGGGTATGTGCACGGTGGCGAACTGAAGCGCGTGCGTGCGCGCCAGGTCGTGTACGCCGGCTACGCCGCGATGTTGCCGTACGTGCTCGAGGATCTCGCGCCACCACAACGTTCCGCGCTGTCCGGTGGGGTCAAAGCGCCGCTGGTCTACGTGAAGCTTGCCGTTCGTCAGTGGCGTTCATGGATCGACGCGGGTGTGCACGAAGTCACGAACGCGATGGGGTTCTACTCTCGAATCAAACTCGATTATCCGGTGAGTCTGGGCGATTACCGATTCGCACGTACGCCGGATGACGCGACTGTGCTGCATCTGGTCCATTCACCCGTGCCGAACGATGCGACCGATCAGCGCTCCGCGTGGCGTACCGGGCGCGCAGCGCTTCACGAAACAACGTTCGCGGACTTCGAGGCGCGTGCCTTCGACGAGCTCGGGCGCATTCTCGGCAAGTCATTCCATGCTCAACGCGATGTCGCCGCAGTGACGGTCTATCGCTGGGCACACGGCTATGCGTACGGCTTCAACAGTCTCTTCGACAAGGAAAGCACAACGCCCGTGCCCTCCGTCGCGCGCCAACCGGTCGGGCGCGTGACCATCGCAAACTCCGACGCGGCGATGAGCGCGTACGCGCATGCGGCGATCGATGAGGCGGCACGGGCGGTGTCAGAGATGTCGTGACGGGCTTGATCTCGCGTGCATTTACCTTGTCTCTTGCGGGGGCCAGAAAGTGGCGCCATAGTTCGGCCCCATGAGAAAGAATAAGGCAAAGGAACACCGGATGAACTTGCGCCTTCCTGCGTATGAAATGGCTGTCATCGAGCAACTGCGCCACGAGGGGAGCGGCAAGATTTCACTAAACGCCTGGATTGCAGAAGCCGTTAGGGAAAAGATCAACCGCGACTCTGTTAGAGAGGCTTTTCCCCCGGCGTATGGAGAGGATAACCGCACCTTCTATGAATTCTTCGCAGGCGGGGGCATGGCTCGACTGGGGCTTGGTCCCGATTGGTGTTGCGTTTTTGCTAACGACTTCGACCCTGCGAAAGCGCGTGCGTATAGGGAGAACTGGAACGGCGGTCGGGAGTTGCTAGTCAAGGACGTCAAGGATGTGCGCACTGATGACTTGCCGGGTAAGGCAGATCTCGTTTGGGCATC
>CBJNAT010000698.1:0-2399 GCA_966434585.1 uncultured Gammaproteobacteria bacterium
GGAGAGGTAAAGAGGAAGCCGGTACGATGTCGGATTCAGCGTCCCTCTCCCGGTTCCGGGAGACGACCGGAGGAAGTGGCGCGCCAGGGACAGGGTGAGGGCCTTCTTCACAAGCAGAACAGAACAACGATGTCGAAACTCTCTGCGTGGTTTCTCCCATCGCTCATCGCAAGCGCCCTCCTCATCTGCGCCGCCTGCACGCGCAGCGATCCACATGAGGCGGCCAGCGCAACAACGACTACACGCCCCACCGCCGCCAACGTCGACACCGCCCGCCTCACAAATGCGAACGCCGACGCCGCCAACTGGCTGACCTACGGCCGCACGTACGATGAGCAACGCTTCAGCCCATTGAACCAGATCAACGTCGAAAACGTCGCGCAGCTGAAGCTCGCCTGGTACTACGACCTCGACACCGCACATCGCGCACAGGAATCCACGCCGCTCATCGTGGATGGCGTGATGTATGTGACGAGCGCCTGGAGCAAGGTGTTCGCGCTGAATGCGAAGACCGGCGCCGAGATCTGGCGTTTCGATCCGAAGGTGCCAGGCAACTGGGCCATCAACGCGTGCTGCGACGTCGTCAATCGCGGTGTCGCTGTGTGGAACGGTAAGGTCTACGTCGGCACGCTCGATGGCCGTCTAGTTGCGCTCGACGCCGCAACGGGCAAGCCTGTGTGGGACGTGCTCACCATCGATCGCGCCTGGCGTTACACCATCACAGGTGCACCGCGCATCGTCAAAGGCAAGGTGATCATCGGCAATGGCGGGGCTGAGATGGGCGTGCGCGGCTACGTCTCCGCCTACGATGCAGAGTCGGGAAAGATGATCTGGCGCTTCTATACCGTCCCAGGCGATCCGGCGAAGGGCTTCGAGCATCCGGTGCTCGAGAAGGCTGCGAAGACCTGGACCGGCGAGTGGTGGAAGCTAGGTGGCGGCGGCACGGTGTGGGACTCGATGGCCTTCGATCCCAAGCTCGATCTGCTGTACATCGGCGTGGGCAACGGCTCGCCATGGAATCACAAGCTGCGCAGTCCGGGCGGCGGCGACAATCTCTTCCTCTCCTCCATCGTGGCGTTGCGTCCCGACACGGGCGACTACGTGTGGCACTACCAGACGACGCCGGGCGAGTCGTGGGACTACACGGCCACTCAACACATGATCCTTGCGGATCTCGAGATCGGCGGACGCTTGCGGCAGGTATTGATGCAAGCGCCGAAGAATGGCTTCTTCTATGTGCTCGATCGCGCCACGGGCGAATTGATTTCGGCGAAGAACTACGCGCACATCAACTGGGCCACCGGCATCGACATGAAAACCGGCCGCCCGATCGAAAATCCCGAAGCACGCTACGGCACGACGGGCAAGCCATGGATCTCGATTCCAGGCCCAGGCGGTGCGCATAGCTGGCAGCCCATGTCCTTCAGCCCGCTCACGAAGCTCGTGTATCTGCCCGTATCGGACATGGCGTTCCCGTATATCCCTGCGAGCGAGTTACAACGGAAGCAACTGGCCTGGAATACGGGCGCCGATTTCGACGCGGGCTCGCTGCCGCAGGATCCAAAGATCAAGCAAGCGGCGAAGAGTGGTTTGCGCGGCCACCTTGCAGCGTGGGACCCGGTCGCGCAGAAAGAAGTCTGGCGCGTGCAGTACGAAGAGCCCTGGTATGGCGGCGTGCTTTCGACGGCCGGCAATCTCGTGTTCGAAGGCACGGCGCGCGGTGAGTTCAATGCGTTTCGCGCAGACAACGGACAGAAACTCTGGTCAGCGCCGACGCAGGCGGGCGTGCTCGCACCGCCGGTCAGTTACGCCGTCAACGGCGAACAGTACGTGGCGCTGGAGGTTGGCTGGGGCGGTGCGTTCGGATTGGCGGCCGGCGAGCTTGCGCTCGCCAAGCACACGCCGAGCAACTATCCCCGGGTGCTCGTCTACAAGTTGAACGGCACCGCCACGCTCCCAGCCGAAGAGCAGCGCTCCCAGCGCGTGTTGAATCCGCCTCCGGACACCGCCGACGAAAAGACCGTGGCGCGAGGCAAGGTGGTTTATCACCACTACTGCGGCGTGTGTCACGGCGACACGGCGGTGAGTGGCGGCGTGCTGCCCGATCTGCGTCATTCGAACGCGCTTCCAGACGAAGGCCTGTGGCAAATGATCGTTCACGATGGCTTGCTGCAACGAAACGGCATGGTCGCGTTCGGCGCCGAGTTGAGCAAAGAGGACATCGCCGCGATTCGCACGTATGTCATTCGACGGGCGCATGAGGAGAAGCAGTCGCCCGCAGGGAGCTAGCCGGCGAGTTGCTTGGTTCAGCTAGTCAGCTAGTCGGCTAGCCAGAGCCGCGTACCTTCTGGGCTAGCAGACTAGCCGACTAGCAGACTCTCTTGACCGCCCAAACGAGT
>CBJNAT010000699.1:0-2397 GCA_966434585.1 uncultured Gammaproteobacteria bacterium
AAGCCGTTGCGCTCGCGAACATCGATGAGGTGATCGCGGTGATCAAGGCCTCGCCGACGCCGCCGGAAGCGAAGGTGGCTCTGATGTCGCGCACGTGGCCGGCAGGGTCCGTGCCCCAGATGCTCGAAAGCGCCGGTAACATCCATTCCCGCCCCGATGGCCTGAGCAGCGAGTTCGGCTTGAAACCGGAGGGCTATCGGCTGTCGGACGTCCAAGCACAAGCCATTCTCGATCTGCGGCTACATCGCCTGACGGGGCTCGAACAGGACAAGATCTGGGAAGAGTTTCGCGGGTTGCTCGTTCAAATCCAGGATCTGAGCGACATCCTCGCACGGCCGGAGCGGCTGCTCGAAGTGATTCGTGCCGAGTTGGTCGAGGTGCGCGACAAGTACGCCGATAAGCGCCGGACCGAGATCGTACATTTGCATTCCGATCTCACACTGGAAGATCTGATCGAACAGCAAGACGTGGTCGTCACGCTCTCGCACGGCGGTTATGCGAAGGCGCAGCCGGTGAGCGCTTATCAGGCGCAGCGTCGCGGCGGACGTGGGAAAGCAGCGACGGCGATGAAGGACGAAGACTTCATCGACAAGCTGTTCGTCGCGAACACGCACGACACGCTGCTGTGTTTCTCCAGCACGGGCAAGTTGTTTTGGCTCAAGGTGTATCAGCTGCCGCAGGCGAGCCGCGGCTCGCGCGGTAAGCCGATCGTGAATTTGTTGCCGCTGCAGGAGGGGGAGCGGATCACCGCAGTCGTCCCGATTCATGAATTCGAAGCGGACAAATTCGTCTTCATGGCGACGGCGCGCGGCACGGTAAAAAAGACTTCGCTCGAAGCATTTTCGCGTCCGCGCCAGGCCGGCATCATCGCCATCGAGCTCGATCTCGGCGATCGCCTCGTGTGCGTCGACATCACGGATGGGACGAAGGAGATCATTCTCTGCACCACCGAAGGCAAGGCGATTCGCTTCAGCGAGGATGATGTCCGGCCAATGGGCCGCACTGCGGGCGGCGTGCGCGGCATCAGGGTGCCGGACGCTGAGGAGGTCATTTCCCTGATCGTGCTCGGCAGCGACGGGTGGATTCTCACGGGCTCCGAGAATGGCTATGGCAAGCTCACCGAAATGTCGGAGTTCCCGCTGCACGGCCGCGGCGGCCAGGGTGTCATTGCGTTGCAGACGAGCGATCGCAATGGGCGCATGGTCGCGGCGTTGAAAGTCACCTCCGAAGACGAGCTGATGCTGATCAGCAGCAGCGGCACGCTGGTGCGCACACCCGTGACGGACATTTCAATTCAGGGTCGCAACACTCAAGGCGTTCGCCTGATGCGGCTCGACGAGGGCGATCGGCTCGTCGGGATGGAATGCGTGGTGAAGGAAGAAGCCGACGAGGGCGAGGGCAGCGAGGGCAGCGACGAGCCGCCGCCGGAAGAGGGTGGGATCACCGAGAATTGAGGGCTACACTTCGCCGCCCCACGTCATCTCAAACCACTGCGATTCACATGACCCGCGTTTACAACTTCAGTCCCGGTCCCGCTACGTTGCCCCTCGAAGTACTCGAGCAAGCCCGCGAGGAATTGCTCGATTGGCATGGCTCGGGCATGTCGGTCATGGAGATGAGTCATCGCGGCAAGGCGTTCATCAGCATCGCCGAGCAGGCAGAGGCCGATCTTCGTGAGCTGCTGAGCATTCCATCGAACTACAAGGTGCTGTTCCTGCAGGGTGGCGCGACGGGCCAGTTCGCCGCAATTCCCATGAACCTGGCGAAGCCCGACAGCGTGGTCGACTATGTGAACACGGGCGCATGGTCGAAGAAGGCTTTGGCTGAAGCAAAGCGCTATGCCAAGGTGAGCGTTGTGGCCGATGCGGGTGAGCCTTACACCCACATCCCCGCTGTGAACACGTGGAAACTGTCGAGCGATGCCGCCTATTTGCATTACACGCCGAACGAGACGATCGGCGGTGTCGAATATCACTTCGTTCCGGAAGTGAAGGCGCCATTGGTGGCCGACATGTCATCGACGATCCTCTCCAGGCCGATCGATGTTTCCAAGTTCGCGCTGATCTATGCCGGCGCACAGAAGAACATCGGCCCTGCCGGATTGACCGTGGTGATCGTGCGCGACGATCTGATCGGCAAAGCGCGACCCGATACACCCGCGTTCCTCGACTACGCGGCGATGGCGAAAGAAGGTTCAATGCTGAACACTCCGCCGACGTATGCGTGGTATCTCGCCGGGCTAGTCTTTCAGTGGTTGAAGCGCAAGGGCGGGTTGCAGGGCATCGGCGATCTCAATCGCCGAAAAGCAGAACGTTTGTACGGCGCCATCGACGGTTCGTCGTTCTATCGCAATCCCGTGGCGAAGGACGCGCGGTCGTGGATGAATGTCCCGTTCAC
>CBJNAT010000700.1:0-2390 GCA_966434585.1 uncultured Gammaproteobacteria bacterium
ACGCTTCAATGCGGGCGCGCTGGCCCACGAGTGGTTGATTTCCGCTGATGCGTGCGCGGCGGGATGCTAGATCGCCTGTGATGTCACCCGTGGTGTTGCTGGGCACCGTGATCTCCACACGCACGATCGGTTCGAGAACGCTTGGTGCGGCTTCCGCGATCGCATTGCGCAGCGCACGTCGTGCCGCCGCGATGAACGCAACTTCCTTGGAATCCACCGGGTGATGTTTGCCGTCGTACACGATCACGCGCAGATCCTGCAGCGGGAAGCCCGCGATCGCGCCTTCCTGCATGATTTGCCGCACACCTTTCTCGACCGCGGGAATGAACTGGTGCGGGATGGCACCACCAACGACTTCATCGACGAACTCGAATCCCGCGCCGCGTGCGAGCGGTTCGATGCGCAGGAACACTTCGCCGAACTGACCTGCGCCGCCGGTCTGTTTCTTGTGACGATGATGCCCGTCCGCAGGCCTGCTGATGGTCTCGCGATACGGAATGCTCGGCGGCCGAGTCTTGCAACGCACGCCATAGCGTTCGGTCATGCGCTCGAGCAGCACGCGTAAGTGCAATTCGCCCACGCCATACAGCACCGTCTCGTTCAATGCGGCGTGATGCTCGATGCGCACGCAGGGATCCTCCGCCGCAAGCTTGTGAAGCGCATCGGCCAGCTTCTGCTCGTCGCCACGCCGGTCGGGCTCGATGGCGATGCCCGCCATCGACGGCGGGAAGGCGATCGACTTCAAGTGATAGTGATCTTCGTCGTGCGAGTCGTGCAGGACGGCATCGAAGTGCAAATCCTCCACTTTCGCGAGCGCGCAGATGTCGCCGGGAATCGACTGCGGCATCTCCGTGTGATCCTTGCCTTGAATTCGATACAGATGCGTCACCTTGAAGGGTTTACGCGCATCACCGATGAACAGCTGCGCGCCGGGACGGATCGTTCCTTGATGCACCCGCAGCACCCCCAAGCGACCGACGAACGGGTCGATGTTCATCTTGAACACGTGCGCGATGACGTGTTCCGCCGGCTCGGGAACGACCTTCACACGGGTTGCATCCTCGCCCTCTCCCTTCATGAATGGCGGCGGATTGCCTTCGAGCGGATTGGGCATCAGGCGGTGCATGATTTCCAGCAGCTCAGGAACCCCAGCGCCCGTTTCGGCCGACGTGAAGCACACCGGCACGAGATGACCTTCTCGCAGCGCTTGCTCGAACGGCGCGTGCAATTGTTCGGGCGTAAGCTCTTCGCCCTGCTCGAGATACAGCGCCATCAATTCCTCATCGACTTCGACGACCTGGTCGATGATCTCGGTATGCGCGGTCTCGACCGAACCGAAATCCGGCGCGGTCTTGCCGAGCCGAAAGAAGCAGTCAACCACGCCTCGTCCGCCATCGCAGGGCAGATTGAGCGGCAGACATTCGCGGCCGAACGCTTCTTGCAAGTCCGCGAGCACACGTTGCGACTGGGCATCGCGCACGTCGATCTTGTTGATCACGACGAGTCGGCACAGCTCACGATCGCGGGCGAACTCGAGCATGCGTTGCGTCATCGGCTCGATGCCTGCAGCGGCATTGATGACGATCACCGCAGTCTCGACGGCTTCGAGCATCGGCAAGGAGCGGCCGATGAAATCGGGATACCCGGGCGTGTCGATGAGGTTGATGTGACAGCCGCCGCTTTCGAAGTGAACGGTGGCGGCGTCGAGAGAGTGCAGTGCGCGTTTTTCTTGCGGATCGAAATCGCAGACGGTCGTGCCTCGTTCGAGACTGCCTCGCGCGCGGATGGCGCCGGACTGGGCGAGCAGCGCCTCCGCGAGGAGCGTCTTGCCCGCCCCCGCGTGGCCTACGAGCGCGAGGTTGCGAATATCTGCAGTCGAATACGCCATCGGAGTCATCCTCCTGCATGAGCAGCTGAGGATACGCCGGAGTGAATGCAGGACTGGATAGGAATAATGACTATGCAATTGGGCGCTGAGCGGAGAATCGCCCAGCGCCCGTCCTGCTCACTGATTACTGCGTGTTCGCGCCAGCCGACGCGCTCGCACTGCCCTGCATCGATGCGGACGCCTGCACCGGACGTGCCGCCGGCTGTGCAATCTGCTGGGTTCCGGACGTTGAGCTGCTATCGTCCTCCTCCTTGCTGCTCGTCGGCATCAACGAGCCGGCTGCGCTGCCGCTGCCCTCGCCGTTGCCGCTCAACTGCGTCAGCGAGCCGGCGACATTACCGCTGCCCTGACCGGCACCCGCGGCAGACAACAACGGCACTGACGGCTGTGGCGCGGCCGGCGTCGATGCTGTGTTCGGTGCCGCAGCGGATGATTGCTCGATGGTCTTCTGCACATCGAGGGAGCCGGCAGCACCGGCATCTATCTGGAAGCCGGATCGAAG
>CBJNAT010000701.1:0-2390 GCA_966434585.1 uncultured Gammaproteobacteria bacterium
ACAGCGCCCAGCTTGCGCAACCGATCAACCACGGAGCGGTTGTGCACGACCTCGTGCCGCACATAGGTCGGCGCGCCGAACAACTGCAGTGCCCGCTCGACGATGTCGATCGCCCGGTCGACACCGGCACAGAAACCGCGGGGATTGGCGAGCAAGATCTGCATCGTGGGAGTGCTTAAGAGAAAGCGGCCGGCACTGTGCAGGAGCCGCAAGCCTATCGTCAACGACCTTCCTCCTGCTGCTAACATCGAGGTCGGTTTTGCACCGACTCGCGAGCGCCATGACACGACTCCTTCGCCTGAGCCTGCTTGCATCGCTTTTCTGGCTCGGTCTGACCTACGGACCCACCGCGTGGAGCGCCGATCCATTACATCCGCGGGTGCGCTTCAACACCACGCTTGGCAGCTTCGTCATCGAGCTGGATGCCGAACGTGCGCCGCTCACTGCGAAACACTTCTTGGAGATCGTGCGCTCCGGTCATTACAGCGGCACCATTTTCCATCGCGTCGTCGCCGGATTCCTCGCACAGGGTGGCGGCTATGACCCCAAACTCCAGCTCAAGCCCGCGCCCGCCACAGTATTCAACGAATCCGGCAATGGCCTGTCGAACACCCGTGGCACGGTCGGGATGGCGCGCACCGGCGATCCACACAGTGCCGATGCGCAGTTCTACGTGAATTTAGTCGACAACACGATGCTCGATCCGCAGCCCTCGCGGTGGGGTTACACGGTTTTCGGCCGCATCGTGGAAGGCATGACCACGGTGGATGAAATCGGCAACGTGGGCACGGGCGGCGGCGGCGAGTTCAAGGAACACGTGCCGCTCAAACCGATCGTAATCGAGAACGCCGAAGTCTTGCCGTGAGCGCGTCCGCAGCCGGCGTCACGTTCTTCATCTCCGATCTGCATCTCGACGCCACGCGCCCCGACATCACCACCCAATTTCTCGGCTTCTTGCAGTCGGCCCACGGCGCGCGCGCGCTGTACATCCTGGGCGATCTCTTCGAAGTCTGGATCGGCGATGACGATCCTGATCCGGACAAAGCTCGCGTAATGAACGGACTGCGCACACTCACCGAAGGCGGTACTCGCTGCTTCGTCATGCACGGCAATCGCGACTTCCTGCTCGGCCGACGTTTCTGTCAGCGCACGGGTGCACGATTGTTGCGCGATGGCTCGATCATCGAACTGTACGGCGAGCGCGTGCTCCTGCTCCACGGCGACACGTTGTGCACGGACGATCACGCCTACCAGCGGCTTCGGCGCATTTTGCGCAATCCCTTATCGCGCACGCTCTTTCGTGTGATGTCGCTCGCTCAACGGCAGCGCCTCGCACGTCGACTACGCGCGGGCAGTCAGGCCCATCTGAACGATCTGACCGCACGAATGCCGGACATCATGGATGTCAATGAAGACGCGGTGCGACGTGCCTTCGAGCGGCACCGCGTGCGCTGCATGATCCATGGTCATACGCATAGGCCGGCCGTTCACAGGCTCGATATCGGTGGAAAGCAGGCCACGCGCATCGTGCTCGGTGATTGGTACACGCAAGGCAGCGTGCTGCGTTGGAACGAACGCGGTTATGAGTTGCGCACTGTAACCAGCTAACTAAAGCGGCGTCCCCGAGTGGAATCGGAACTGCGGATCCGGCGCCGTGGCCAACTCGGCCTCAATGGCCGCAAGCCGCTCGAGCGCACTTGCAACAGGCTCTCGGCCGAAACGCTCTTCGCCCAGCCGCAGGTACAAGACGTGATGTCGGGCCTCGGACTGAGCAAGATCCGCGTAGAACTCGCGCAACGGCGATGCCAACGTGGGAATCAGCCCCTCAAAGCGCTCGCACGAGCGTGCTTCGATGAGCGCGCCACACATCAGCAGATCCAACAGCCGATGTGGTTCTTCGCGCCGGACGGCACGCCGCAATCCTTCTGCATAGCGTGCCGGCGATAGCCGCATGAACGGCACATCGAGCTCGCGCATCGCCTTTTGCACTTGCTCGAAATGCTTCAGCTCTTCACGGGCCAGCTTCGACAGCTGCGTGCACAAAGAGGCATCGTCCGCGTAGGTGAAGATCAAGCTGAGTGCCGTCGAAGCGGCTTTCTTTTCGCAGTTCGCGTGATCGACGAGGAGCTCGCGCCAGTTCAGCGCCGCGCGTTCGAACCAGGCCGGCGCAGTCGCGGCACGCAATGTCTCAGCCAATGCCGGTGTCATGCGTAGCTATCCAAGGCACGCAGCCGCTCGAGCTCGCCGGAGAGTTGGGCAGCCGAGGCGAAGCGGTCTTCGGGTTTCTTCGCTAGCAACTTGTCGAGCAGGGGCTGCAATGCCGCGAAGTTTGCATGCAGCGCTGGCACCGGCGCATTGCGATGTAGATAGATGACGCCCATCGGCGTGGG
>CBJNAT010000702.1:0-2383 GCA_966434585.1 uncultured Gammaproteobacteria bacterium
CTAGCTAGCTGCCTTTCACCTCAATCGTAACCTTCTGCGACTTCACGACCGGTTGATGCGGCATGTGCAAGTGATCGCCGAGCACCAGTTGCAGGGTGTGCTTGCCCGGCGTGAGCTGCAGGGTCGTCTCGGTCTGGCCCTTGCCGAAGTGCAGATGGTTGGCGTCGGTCGGAATCGGGCTGTTCTCGTTCTCGAGATCGGCATCGACCAGTAAGTGATGATGCCCGGTGTTCTCGAATGCGATGCCTGCGGGGGCGACACCCATCCCTTTCAAACCGAACTTGACCGCGACCGGACTGCTGACGGTCTCGCCATCCTGGGGCGTGATGAAGTAGAGCTCGGCGACCTTCGGTGCGGGGGTGCGCTGCATCTGAGCGACTGCAAACGTGCTGGCCACCAGCACACCGGCGAGCAGTGCGCTCGCTGCGAAACGGTTGGGTTTCATGACGATCTCTCGGTTGGGATTCTTGTTGATTGACTCGTTGCCGCCTCGTACTCAGGCGGTGGAAGCAGCAACGTCGCTGCGGCGATGAGGCTCGTCCCGTGCCGCGGCCCGCTCGGGGCTCTCATGCGGCGCGGCGGCCAGCTCATCGGGATTGAAGTCGTCCACGTGCACGATGTCCATCACCTTGCGGTCGTACTCGCGTAGGAACGCGGCCTCGTTCGCGGACAGGATACCGAGCTGATGGGCTTGCTCGATCTGCTGCGGCAGATCCAGCGCGGTCACGCGGCCGGTCTTCACGCCTTCGACACGGATGCGCTTCTCGAGCACTTCCGCGGATTCCGCCAGCATCAGCACTTCGTGCAGCAAGCCCATCGGATTGTTGGGCATGATCGTCCGGAAAATGCCATTCGTGATGCGGTCGCGCGTTTCGCTGGGCTGCGAGACCTGCACCGCCAACTCGCGCCCGAGCCGATCGCTCGGTGCGGAATAGGTGCGGCCTCGGGGGAAGATGAACACGCGCATGAGTAGCGCGAGCGGACGGTTCGGGAAGTTACGCAGGAAGCTGTGCAACTGTTCCTGAGCGCGATACAGCAAGCTGCGGCACGCCCACTCCACCAGCGGCAGATCGTCCTCGCGACGGCCTTCGTTTTCGTAGTGCTTCAAAACCATCGAGGCGAGATACATGAAAGAGAGCACATCGCCGAGCCGGGCCGAGAGGCTCTCCTTTTTCTTGAGGTAGCCGCCGAGCGAGAGCATCGCAACGTCGGTGGCAAACGCGAACGACGCGCTGAATCGATTGATGTGTTGATAGAAGCGCTCGGTGCGGCCGGTTTCCGGGACGCGCGAGAAGCGGGCCAGCGTGAGCGCCATGATCAGCGAACGCACGGCGTTGCTCATCGTGAAGCCGATGTGGCCGAACAGCGCCTTGTCGAATTCCACTGTGCCGCGAGCTTTGTCGCGATTGCGCGCGGCCTCCATTTCCTTCAGCACGAAGGGATGGCAACGGATTGCTCCCTGGCCGAAGATGATCAGACTGCGCGTGAGCACGTTCGCGCCTTCGACCGTGATCGCGACGGGTACGGCTTCATAGCCTCGCGCCAAATAGTTGCGTGGCCCGAGGCAAATGCCTTTGCCGCCGTGGATGTCCATCGCATCGTTGGCGACCAGGCGACCCATTTCGGTCACGTGGTACTTCAACATGGCCGAGGGCACCGACGGACGTTCGCCGCCGTCGATCGCGCCAGCCGTGACCGAGCGCGCAGCGTCCATGATGTAGAGATGTCCAGTGATGCGGGCGAGGGCTTCCTGGACACCTTCGAACTGACCCACGGACGCATTGAACTGTCGACGGATGCGGGCGTACGCCCCGGAGGCGAATACCGCGGCCTTGGCCGAGCCCGTGGTGTTCGATGGCAGCGAAATGCAACGACCCACAGATAACTGCTCGACCAGCATGCGCCAGCCCTGACCGATCATGTTCGGTCCGCCAATGATGGCGTGCAGGGGCACGAACACGTCTTTGCCGTGGATGGGACCGTTCTGAAACGGTACGTTGATGGGAAAGTGGCGGCGGCCGATGGTGATGCCTTGCGTGTTGCGAGGAATGAGCGCGCAGGTGATGCCGCGATCGGTGACTTCACTCAACAACTTGTCGGGGTCGAACAGACGGAAGGCGAGGCCGATGACGCTGGCGACCGGTGCGAGCGTGATGTAGCGCTTCGAAAAGTTGAGCTTGATGCCGACGACTTCTTCGCCGTTGTAGAGGCCGCGACAGACCACGCCTGTGTCGGGAATGGAAGCTGCGTCCGAGCCGGCGCGAGGACCGGTCAATGCAAAGCAGGGCACTTCCTCGCCGCGCGCGAGTCGCGGGAGGTAGTAATCGCGCTGTTCGTCGGTGCCATAGTGAAGCAGCAGTTCCGCTGGCCCCAGCGAGTTCGG
>CBJNAT010000703.1:0-2380 GCA_966434585.1 uncultured Gammaproteobacteria bacterium
ACTCGTCGATCACGACCGCCACCACAGGACTTCCGACGCCTGACAAACCGCCACGGGACGATTGGTGGCGAAACTTCAATGATTCCACCCTCGATCGATTGATCGACGAAGCGCAGCGCCAGAATCCAAGCGTGCGCACCGCAGGCCTGCGGATCATGGAGGCGCGTGCGCAACTCGGCATTGCCCGTAGTGGGTCCTATCCGCAAGTGCAACAGCTCACCAGTGACGCGTTGCTCATCGGCCAGGACAGGTCGGATGGTCCATCGACGTCCGGGGAGAGTTACAGCGCTGGTTTTCTCGTCGGATGGGAAATCGACTTCTGGGGCAAGTTCAGGCGCGGCATCGAATCGGCTGACGCAGCTTACCTGGCCAGCATCGCGCAGTACGACGACATTCACGTCTTGCTTGCCGCACAGGTTGCCAGCTTGTACTGCACCACTCGCACGCTGGAACTGCGATTGAAGATCGCGCAGGAAAACACCGCACTCCAGGAGAGGAGCCTCGCGATTACCGAGCGCTTGTTCAGAAGTGGCATCGAATCCGAACTGGATGTGCAACAAGCCAGATCGCTGTTTCTTGCCACGTTGGCAACTATCCCCGACCTAGAAGGCGCATTGCGCCAGACACAGAACGCATTGAGCACTCTGCTCGCGCGCCCACCCGGCCCGCTGCCGGAAATGACGCAGGGCCGCGAACAGATTCCGACGGCGGCACTGAGCACGATCATCGACATGCCCGCCGATCTGCTTCGTCGCCGTCCCGATGTGCGCGCAGCTGAGATGCAACTGGCTGCGCAGTCGGCCTTGATTGGCGTCAGCAGGGCCGAACTGCTGCCATCCATCTCGCTGCCTGGGTCAGTGGGGTTATCGGCGACCTCAGCGGACTGGACCCCGCGAACGCTCCGCTGGACCATCGGCCCCACGCTGTTGTGGAACGTCTTTGACTACGGTCGACTACAAAATCAGGTACTGGTCCAGGACGCGCGCTTTCAGCAACTGTATGAGGTCTATCAGGACACGGTGCTGCGCGCGGCGCGTGAGTTGGATGATGCAGCCGTCGGCTTCGCCAAGGCCCGCATTCAAGTCGATTTGCTGGAACAGGCAGTGGCCGCAGCGCGACGCTCGCTCGATATCGCGACGATTCAGTACCGCGAAGGACTGGTCGACTTCGAACGTGTGCTGGATTCACAGCGCACCTTGTTCACTCAACAGGATCGGTCGGTGAGCAATCTCGGCAATGTCACGCAAAATCTGATCGCACTGTACAAGGCCATGGGAGGCGGATGGAAAACCGCGCGGCGACAACCGGTGCTGGACGATCAGACCCGCGAAGCCATGAACGAACGCAGCGATTGGAATGGATTGATCAATGCGCCATTGCCGACGCCAGAATCGCAGTGAAGTGAATATCGAGACTCTGATGCAATGGAGCAAGAACCCACACCTGTCACTGTGTCAGCCGTTGAAGAGCAGAGGCGCGGCAACGCAACCCGCATAGGTGGCGGCATCGTCGCGGGACTCATCGTCGTGACCTTGGTCCTGTACTTCGTCGGCGACCGGCTCACGCCGTACACATCGCAGGCTAGAGTTCAGGCCTTCGTCGTGCCTATCGCCGTTGAAGTATCGGGCAAAGTGCAGAAGGTATACGTGAAGAACAACGACGACGTGCAGCCCGGTCAGGTTTTGTTTGAGATCGATCCAGCCCCCTATCGAATTGCGCTGGAGCGCAGTCGCGCCGAATACGAAGCAACCCGGCTGTCCGTAAACGCGTCGGCTGCAAACTTCGACGCCGCGCGAGCCTCGTTCCAGGCGGCCCTCGCCAACCGCGACATGGCAGAAAAGGATGCGAACCGGCTAGAGAAGCTCTACCAGGAAGACTCCGGCGCAATCTCTCTGCGGCGCCTGGAAACTGCGCAGTCCACCCGCGATGAGGCGCGCAGCAAAGCCCGTCGCGCCGAGGCGGATATGCGTCAGGCAAGGGAATCCGCTGGCGAACACGGCGATGGTAATGCCAAGTTGCAGAGTGCCAAAGCCGCAGTAGCAAAAGCGGAGCTCGACCTGGCCAACACGAAAGTCATCGCGCCCTCGCGCGGCCGCGTCACGGACCTGCGCGTCGATGTCGGTCACTTCGCGCAGGCCGGCGCGCCCGTGATGACATTGATCGCGGTGCATGACCCATGGATCAGCGCCGACATGACCGAAAACAATCTGGGCAATATCGATCCGGGTGATGCAGCCGCCGTCGTTCTCGATGTGATCCCAGGAACAGTGCTCCACGGGCGAGTACGCAGCGTCGGCGGCGGCGTCTCATCTGGTGAAAGCGCCCCGGGCACGCTACCGACCGTACAGAACAATCGCGACTGGCTCAGACAAGCGCAGCG
>CBJNAT010000704.1:0-2369 GCA_966434585.1 uncultured Gammaproteobacteria bacterium
GTTTGCGTTCGACCTCGACGATCGTCTGAGCAGCCGCTATCGCGCGACGAACGTCGCGTTGTTCGCGCAGTTGGATGGTGCGTGGACGGAGCGGTGGTCGTGGCAAGTGGGTGCGCGCGGTGAGCAGCGCGACGCACACTACCGTGATCAGGCGCTAGATCATGGTGCGGACGCGGGTGAGTTGCGCGACAGTGAGCGCGATCGCATGTGGGGCGGCAACGCCACTGTGAGCTATCGCCCGGCAGCCAAGCTCATGTTCTACGGCGCGCTCTCGCGCGGCTACAAGGCGGGTGGCTTCAATTTGGGCAGCGCCGCGCGAGCACAGCCACGCTTCGAACCCGAGAAGTTGTTCAGCTACGAGGTCGGTGGAAAGGGCGCTGCACTCGATGGCCGCCTCGCATTCGACGCGGCGCTTTTCTACATGCAGCGCCGCGACGTGCAGATTCGTACGGGGCGACAGGAAGATCCCAACGATCCCAACAGCTATGTGTTCTTCACCGGTAACGCGGCGAAGGGTCGCAACTACGGTGTGGAAGGTAGCGTGCAGTGGCGCGTCATCCCGGCGTTCGAGCTGGGTGCTTCGCTCGGTCTGCTGAAGACGCGCGCGTCAGGGTTCGTCGATAGCGATGGCCTGCAGCTCCCAGCACGCGCCCAGGCGCATTCACCGGAATACCAAGCCGCCTTGAGCGCCACCTACCGCCATCCTTTCGGCTGGATGGCGCGAGTGGACTGGTCGGCGCAGGACAGCTTCTATTTCGATTACGACCACAACCAACGCTCGAAGTCGTACACGCTGACGCACCTGAAAGCCGGCTACGAGGCGCAACGGTGGAGCGCATACGCGTGGGTGCGTAATGCCTTCGACAAGAACTACCCAGTTCGCGGCTTCTTCTTCGTCAACGATCCGGTCGGCACAGAACCTACGCTGTTCACGCAGCGAGGAGATCCGAGGGTTGTCGGCGTGAGTGCGGAGTGGAAGTTCGGCGAGTGATCACTGCTCGAATCTTCGAATTACTGAATTCAGGAGCCCCGTATGCGCATCGCAGTCGACATCAGCCTCTATCCCCTGGACGCCAACTACATTCCACCGATCAAGGACTTCATCGACCGTTTGAACCATTACCCTGAGCTCCAGGTGCAGACGAATGCGCTCAGCACGCAAATCTCGGGCGAGCATGCTCGTGTGTTCGAAGTGCTGTCGAAGGAGATGGGTACGACGTTCGAGGAACAGGGGCGTCGTGTGTTCGTAATGAAGGTGCTGGGCGGCGGACAGTAATGGCCGAGTTGCTACAGCAACTTGCGGCCACCTCGCCGTTGGAAGCGGTTGCTGCGCTTTTGGGCCTGGCTTATCTGTTGCTCGCCGTCCGTCGCGATCTGTGGTGCTGGCTGTGCGCGTTCGTGAGCACGGGCATCTACCTGTGGATCACGCTACGTGCGGCGCTCTACATGCAGGCGGCGTTGAATGTGTTCTATCTCGGCATGGCCGTCTACGGCTATTGGCAGTGGCGCACCGGTCGCGACGCAGAAGGCGAAGTGCAGATCGCCCGCTGGAGCGTTCCCACGCATGTGCTGGCGATCACCGCCGTGCTCGCCGCAACCGTATTGAACGGCTGGCTGCTGGAGACTCGCACGAACGCCGTCGACCCCTATCTCGATTCGTTCGTGACTTGGGGTAGCGTGCTGACGACCTTCATGGTGGCGCGGCGCGTGATCGAGAACTGGCTGTACTGGGTGGTCGTGGATAGCGCCGGAGCGTGGTTGTTCTTCCAGCAGCATCTCTTCGCAACCTCGCTGCTGTTTGCCATCTACGTCGTCATCGTCATCCGTGGCTATTTCGTCTGGCGAGCGCAAGAGCCGTCCGCCGTGGGAAGTGCCGCTTGAGCAACGCAGAGCGCATTCGATATCTCGCTGCTTCTGCACTGGGTGTTTCAGTGCAGTCGATCCGTAGCGTCGAGCGCATCGAGCATGGCCTCACGAACGAGAACTGGATTGCGCGCGGCCCGCGAGAATCCGTGGTTGTCCGACTGAATAGCCCCAAGGCCGATGAGCTTGGCATCGAGCGGCATCACGAGGCGAAGGTGCTCGAGATCGCAACGCAGGCCGGTGTGGGGCCGCGCGTGTTGAAGTACGACTTCGACGAGGACGCTCTGATCACCGAGCTGTTACCGGGTTCACCCTGGTCCATCGAATACGCGCGCAGCCATACCGGAATCGCACGATTGGCGGAGTTGATGCGCGAAGTGCATGCGCTTCCCATCTACGATGGCATCAAACGCGTGGATGCGCGCGCAGTGGTCGAGCGCTACTGGGCCACGCTCGAGCGGGCAGGGCAGCTCGCACTGGCGGGCTCGAGCGAGCAACGCGCAACG
>CBJNAT010000705.1:0-2365 GCA_966434585.1 uncultured Gammaproteobacteria bacterium
GATATCGATGTGGATTTCGAGCACGAGCAGCGCGAAGAGTTCATCCAGTACGTCTAGAAGAAGTACAGCCGAGATTGTGCGGCGATCGCCGCCACGGTGATCACGTACCACGCTCGCAGCGCCATTCGCGATGTGGGCAAGGCGCTTGGTTTGGATCCTCTGCAAGTGGATCGGCTCGCGCGCACGATGCAGTGGTGGGATTACGGCGCGCCCAACGAACAGCGTATTCGAGAAGCGGGGTTCGATCCTGCCAATCCGATGATCTACCGTATCGTCGCGTTGGTGAGCGAGCTGATCGGCTTTCCGCGCCATCTATCGCAACACGTCGGCGGCTTCGTCATCTCGCGAGGACCATTGGCCGAGCTCGTTCCCGTTGAGAATGCGACGATGCCGGAGCGCACCGTCATTCAATGGGACAAGGATGACCTGGATGAGCTCGGGTTGTTGAAAGTCGATGTGCTGGCCTTGGGGATGCTGACGGCGATTCGCAAGGGCTTTGCGTTCCTGCGCAGCTTCCACGGCGTCGAACATACGATTGCTTCGGTGCCGCCGAATGATGCAGCCGTCTACGACATGATCTGCAAAGCAGATACGGTCGGTGTGTTTCAAATCGAGTCGCGCGCGCAGATGTCGATGTTGCCGCGACTGAAACCGCGCAATTACTACGATCTCGTCATCGAAGTGGCGATCGTGCGCCCGGGTCCCATTCAAGGCGACATGGTTCATCCTTACTTACGCCATCGTGAGGACAAGACACAGGTCACGTATCCCAGCCCGCAAGTTCGTCAAGTGCTCGAACGCACACTCGGCGTGCCGATCTTTCAAGAACAGGTGATGAAGCTGGCGGTAGTCGCAGCGGGATTCACACCAGGTGAGGCCGATCGTCTGCGCCGCGCAATGGCAGCATGGAAGCGCAAGGGAGGCCTCGAGCCTTTCCAGCAGAAGTTGATCGAAGGCATGCGCGCCAATGGTTACTCGGACGAATTCGCGCAACAAATCTATAGACAGATTCTTGGCTTCGGCGAGTACGGCTTCCCGGAATCGCACTCGGCCAGCTTTGCGTTGCTCGTCTATGTGTCGGCATGGATGAAGTGTCATCACCCGGCACTTTTCACGGCGGCGTTACTCAACAGCCAGCCAATGGGGTTCTACGCACCGGCGCAGCTCGTCCAGGATGCGCAGCGTCACGGTGTCGAAATACGCGGCGTTGACGTGCAGCACAGCGACTGGGATTGCACACTGGAGCGTCGCGATGACGGTCAACCGGCCTTGCGGTTAGGCATGCGGCTCGTCAAAGGGCTTTCTGAAGCGGCTGCGCAGCGCATCGTCGAGGTTCGCCGTCGCGCTGCTTTCGCGAGCATGCAGGCCCTGGTCGAACATGCACAGCTCGACCGGCGCACGCTCAATGCATTGGCGGCAGCGGGTGCCTTTGCGAGCTTGAGCGGTGATCGACATCAAGCCGTCTGGTCGGTGAGCGGCGTGGAAGCGCCGATGCCGCTGTTTCCAGAAGTGGAGATTCCTGAAGGTGCACCGTTGCTGCGCGCGCCGACGGAAGGACAGGACATCGCAGCGGACTACCGCGCGCTGGGTCTCACCCTCGGCCGGCATCCGCTTGCGATTCTGCGCGAGCGTCTGCAGCGCGAACGTGTGCTCACGGCCGCCGAGTTGAAAAAAATGCCGACTGGGATGACGGTGCGTGCGGCGGGCTTGGTCATCACGCGGCAGCGGCCGGGTAGTGCCAGCGGCGTGACATTTGTGACACTCGAAGATGAGACGGGAAGTGTGAATCTGATCGTGTGGCGCGATATCGCCGAGCAGCAGCGACGCGCTTTGCTCGGATCGCGGTTGATGCAGGTGACAGGAACGTTACAGCATCAAGGCGAGGTCATGCACGTGATTGCGCAGCGGATGACCGATCGCAGTCGGCTGCTGGGGAAGCTCATGACGAGTTCCAGGGATTTTCATTGACCAGAGTGACTCGAGCTCCGCCTCTTCCTCCGACCATCCTGTTAATCCCGTTAATCCTGTCATTGCCTTTCTTAGCCGATTGCTGCCTGCAGCCTAAGAGCCAAGAGAGGACATTGGACAGGATTGACAGGATTTACAGGATTGAGAGCAACAACAAATAATGCGTTACGCTATCCCTTGCATCCTGTTCATCCTGTCCGATTCTTCGGAACGAGGTAGACGGCTAACTTAGTGCCATTCGTGACTAGTCACGATCAGATCGCTTTCCGCCGCCTCCGCGGCTTATCCCCATCATCGCCGATGTCGTAATCGTCGAAGTCAGAGACGAGCTCGGCTGTCTCCTTTTCTTCTCGGATTCGCTCGAGGCGGCGCCACGCGGGCTCGCCCGGCTTTGGGC
>CBJNAT010000706.1:0-2363 GCA_966434585.1 uncultured Gammaproteobacteria bacterium
GCCAGCGTCACGAGGTCGGGAGAGAACTCGTACTGGAGCGCTGCGGGCCCTACGCTCTGCTGCGCTCATTGGTCGTGGCTGAAGATCGTCGTGGTGAAAGTATCGGCACTCAACTGACGGCGATTGCCGTCGCGCGGGCGCAGCGCGCGCAGTTCAAAGCCGTTTATCTGCTGACTACGACGGCGCAGCGGTTCTTTGCACGGTGCGGCTTTCGTGTCGTCAGTCGCGACGAGACGCCCGCTGAAATAGCGAACACGACGCAGTTCAAACAACTTTGTCCAGCCACCGCTGTTCTGATGGTGAAACCATGAACGAACGTCTCTATCACGTGCTCTTTCTGTGCACCGGCAATTCCGCACGCAGCATTCTGGCCGAGGCGCTGCTCAACAAATGGGGCAAGGGCCGCTTCGTTGCGCACAGCGCGGGCAGCTTCCCCAAAGGCGAGGTCAACCCACTTACGTTGCAATTGTTGGAACGTGTGAAGCTGCCGACCGCGGGGCTAAGAAGCAAGAGCTGGGACGAGTTCGCGCAGCCCGATGCGCCGCCGCTCGATTTCGTCATCACCGTCTGCGATCAGGCGGCGGGTGAGACTTGCCCGGTGTGGCCTGGACAACCGATCACGGCGCATTGGGGTCTGCAGGATCCTGCCGCCGCCTCAGGGACAGAGGCGCAAAAGCTAGCTGTCTTTCATAGGGTGTTTCTCGAACTGGAGAACCGCATCAAAATTTTCTGCAGCTTACCCCTGGCTGCGCTCGACCGAGTTCGCATCAAAGAGCACGTCGACGAGCTCGGCAAAACCGCGCCCGCACCCGTCGAGGGTTGAGCATGTCGAATGCCGTTGCAGGGAAGCTGTCGTTTCTCGACCGCTATCTCACCGTGTGGATCTTCCTGGCGATGCTCACGGGTGTCGGCATAGGCCATTGGGTAGAGGGTGCACCCGCATTCATACAACAATTCGACAGCGGCACGACGAACATACCCATTGCGGTGGGGCTCATCCTCATGATGTATCCGCCGCTCGCGAAGGTCCGTTATGAACTGCTCGGCCGCGTGTTCGAGGATCGCAAGATCCTCGCGTTATCGCTGCTGCAGAACTGGGTCGTAGGCCCCGTGCTGATGTTCGTGCTGGCCATTCTGTTCCTGCGTGGCCATCCCGAGTACATGGCCGGACTGATTCTCGTCGGCATCGCGCGCTGTATCGCCATGGTGCTCGTATGGAATCAGCTCGCGAAGGGCAGTGCGGAATACGGTGCGGCGCTCGTAGCGCTCAATAGCATCTTCCAGGTCGTGACGTTCAGCCTCTATGCCTGGTTCTTCGTGACGGCTTTGCCGGATTGGCTGGGGTTGGCAGGAACGGCGGTCGCAATCAGCATGGCTGATGTATTTCAGAGCGTCGCGATCTACCTGGGCATTCCCTTCGCGGCTGGTTTTTTGAGCCGCCGGATTCTGATCGCGACGAAAGGAGAGGCGTGGTACACGCAGAAGTACCTGCCGCGCATTTCACCCCTTACGCTCATCGCACTCTTGTTCACGATCGTCGTGATGTTCGCGTTGAAGGGCGAGACGATCGTTGCCATTCCGCTGGACGTCGTCCGCATCGCCGTTCCGCTCACGATTTACTTTGCAGTGATGTTCTTGATCAGCTTCCTCATGGCGCATCGGTTCGGGGCGGATTACGAACGCAGCACGACGGTGGCCTTTACGGCGGCGGGCAACAATTTCGAGTTGGCGATTGCGGTGGCAATCGGCGTTTTCGGAATCGATTCGAAGGTTGCGTTTGCCGCCGTCATCGGACCACTGGTCGAAGTGCCCGCGTTGCTGGCACTCGTACACGTTGCGCTCGCCCTGAGACGACGCTTGACGTGGTCCGCGACGGTCGGTCGCAGCAACCTGGTTGCGGCCTCGCGGCACTAACTGCCTATCGTGAACTCAACTTTGTTGGCGAGTGAACACGATCTCGCACTGCAATGCCTCGAACGCTTCATCGCGGCTCAATCCTTTGGCCTCCTGCAGGTCCATGTACTCCTGCGCGGCCTGCAGGTGTCGCTCATACACGCTGAGCGCCGTCTCGAAGAAATCATCGAGCGAGCGGAATTCCCGCAGCTTCGCCGCTTGCAGCACGAACTCGTAACGCTGCTTGTCGAGCGTGATCGTCAAGGGCACGCGTGCATCCTTGTCGCTGCGGAGTTTGCGTCGACGCACGGCCATGGCGTTCGAGCCTCGAGAGTCGGTGGGGCCTGCGGATGCTCACGCACTCTCGCGCCGCCGGTCAATCGTTCTGTGCGAAGAAATGGCTTACGATTCGCTGGTTCGGATGTCACGGAAGTGTCATTTTTCCTTGCGAGGCTTAGGGTGCTAATCAC
>CBJNAT010000707.1:0-2355 GCA_966434585.1 uncultured Gammaproteobacteria bacterium
AATTCCTGGAAGCTGCGCACGTCAAAGATCTGCTCGCGCTTTTGCGCTGGGCCGACAATCCGCGCAATCGAATCGCCGCGACGCGAGTCTTGCAGTTTTTGCCGGGGATGGGGCCGGCGGCGGCGCAGCGCTGCTTCAAAGTATTCGAGGCGGCCCAATGCGATTGGCGGCTGTTGGGCGACTATCAAGTGCCTAAGTTGACTCTGGGAGCATGGCCGCACTTCGTCACCGCGATGCAGGCGCTTGCAGTACCGGATGCGTGGCCGCAGCAGCTCGAGATCGCGCGGCGCTGGTATGAACCGCACCTCGAGCGCTTGTACGAGAGTGCGGACGCACGCCGCGGCGATTTGGAGCAGTTGCAGCTGCTATCTTCGCAATATGCCTCGCGTACCGAGTTCGTGACGGAGCTGACGTTGGAGCCGCCGAACGCGACAAGCGATCGCGCAGGCCCGCCGCTGCTCGATGAGGACTACCTCATTCTCTCAACGATCCACTCGGCCAAAGGGCAGGAATGGAACGTCGTGCACGTGCTGAACGTGGCGGACGGCAGTCTTCCTTCCGAGTTCTCCACAGGCAAGCCGGAGCTCATCGAGGAGGAGCGGCGGCTTATGTACGTCGCGATGACGCGAGCGCGCGACGAGCTGCATCTGATACGACCGCTGAAGTACTACATCACACAGCAAGCGCGCAATGGCGCCGCCCACGTATACGGAGGCGAGAGTCGCTTCATCACCGAGGATGTGAAGCGACATTTGGAATCGATCGCTTGGCCTGTGCACGCGATGGTGAAGGAGCCCGCGATCGGCGAGCGAACAGTGGACGTCGCCGCGAAGCTGCTGAAGCTCTGGGGTTGAGCGATTCGTGGACCTGTGGATGGAGCTTCGACGGGCGTGGCCCGAAGCTCACAGGCTACAGACTACAGGCTACGGCCAGAGAAAAGCGCTTCGCCCATTTTGGCCGTAGCCCGCAGCCCGTAGCCCGTAGCCCGTAGCTTTCCTACTAGTCTCCCGTGCGTTCGTCCTCCGGCGAAACGTCTTCGCCTTCAGGCTCGTCGGCGTCCGACTCTTCGAGCACCGCGTCCAGCTTATTGGCGTTCTTCGAACTGACGATCCCGATGCGGTACGCGGCGTAACCCGGTAGCACGACCTGATTCAGCGCCATGCCCAGGATGCGCCCGCTCACGGGTGCGTAGACGCGATATTGCTTGTTCGAGAGCGGGTCGGTCACGGTGCCGAGCAACTCGCCTTCGCTCACGCGCTCACCGAGCGATACATCCGAAAACAGGATGCCGGCCTGATCGACGCGAACCCATTTCGAGCGGTAGTACACGGACTCCGGGTCACCCCAGAAGCGCCGTTGCGAGGTCATGCCGAGCGAGTACATCAGCGTCTCGATGGCCTTGGCGCCGTGTTCGACCTGCTCGGGCTGCACGCGCATGGGTTCGCCCATTTCGAACGTCACCGCCGGGATGCCGGATTCGTGAGCGGCCCGGCGCAACGAGCCGCGCTCGCCCGGGCTGTGCAGCACGACAGTCGCACCGAATGACTGCGTCAGCTTCGCCACCAGCGGCGAGCTCAGGTTGGCTCGGACCTGAGGCAGGTTGGTGCGATCGAGCGAACCCGTGTGCAGGTCGATGAGCGCCGAGCAGTGACGAACGATTTCGGTGAAGAACGAGTGAGCCAGGCGCGTCGCGGCACTACCCTTGGCGTTGCCGGGGAAGTGGCGATTGAGGTCGCGCCGATCGGGCAAATAGCGGGTGCCCCGATAGAAGCCTTGTAGATTCACGATCGGCACGGCGATAACGGCGCCGTTCAGTTCCTGCAGGTCGATGTCATCCAGCACGCGTCGCACGACTTCGATGCCGTTCAGTTCGTCACCATGCACGGCAGCCGTCAGACACAGGATGGGGCCTTCGCCTTTGCCGTTGAGCACCGTCACGGGGACTGGCTGCGAAAACCCACCCAACGCGAGCCCGCTCGTCCAGCTGAGGCGCTTGATCGTACCGGGCGGCACTTCCGCACCGAGCAGTTTCAAACGCGTTTTCGGCTTGAGCTCGGTCTGAACCGCTGGAGCAGCAGGCGGGGGCGCTTGGACCTGCTGTGCGGAAGCCTCCATGGCACCACAGAGCGCCCATGCGGCCAGGGTCAACAGCAGTCGCGATGAGGATTTGCGAAATGGCGGCACGGCAATGGAAACCCGGCTTGATGGCTGGCGAAAGATAGTGCAATCGCGCAGCTCAGGCACGCTTTGACCATCAAGGCCGCAAGCATCGAAACGGGAGGAGTCTGCTTAAGCACGGGCATGTACCGCTTAGAACAACGCTCGCGGGGTGCAAGCAACAAAACCCCGCGAGCG
>CBJNAT010000708.1:0-2354 GCA_966434585.1 uncultured Gammaproteobacteria bacterium
AGACGACGCCACGTTCCCCATTGAGCAGCCGCGATCAGTTCAAAGTCGTCGATCTACGGCGCCGTGCGCAGTCGCTACGAGGTGCGGGTTTGCGCACCGCGGGTCATAAGTTGAGCGTTTGCTGATTCCGCAGGCGCCGGAGGACTTCCTCACCCAACGGCTCCGGGTGTCGTACACGCAAGCTGTCCACCCACTCGCGTGCGAAATCGTGCTGCAGAGAAGCGTTGATAGCAGCGGTGACACTCATCGAGATCAGCGCACCGAGCGATGCCAGCGCCATGTCCTTGTGCGCGTCCCACTCATCGCCTTGTGTGCCTAGGAAGGCAGCACCCAAATCGCCCCCGAACAAGACGGCGGCGGCCCACTCGACGAGCTCATAGAGCATCGAGGTCGACATCGTGAAGTCGAGCGGCAGAAAGTATCCCCAGAAACCTCGCACGTTGCCGACGCGTAGTACCAGCTCTCTGACGGGATATGCCAGCAGCAATCCGTAGCTGAAGTGCACCACGCGGTCGTAGTTGTTGCGCTCCCAACCGACGAGCTCGTTGAAGGAAGTGCCCGTGAGCTCGCGGAACCAGACGTCGTACGGCACTTCGGCGTACGTGTAATGAGCGCCGAGCGTGTGCAAGCACAGGAACACGAAGATGGTCGTGTACGACACCCGCGAGAGCGGGAACACGCGATACGTCGCCACGAGCACGATGATGGCGAGCAACACCAGCGCGTTCTCGAGCACCCAGTCCGAGCGATGCAATGGTGCAATCGCCAGTGCCGCCCAGAGCACGAGATAAACCACGCTCAGCGTGGCGAGGTACGCGTTGCGAGACATCGGATGGGCTACTTCTCTGCGAGCGCCTTGAGTTGCGCGAGGCCCTTTTCGAAGTCCGTGCCGATCATCCGATCCATACTGACGAACAGGGTCACGATCTTCAGGAAGAACGGGCGGTCGCCCTGCATCGACCACACCACCCGCGTGTTGTCTGCAGCCGGCTGCAACGCGAACTCGACCGTGTTGCGGTCCTCCATGGGGCGCACGAAGTCGAGTTGGATGGTGAGATGTGTCGGCGGCGTGGCCTTTACGATCTCCATGCGGCCTTCACCCGCCTGATCGTTGCCCGACCATGCGTAGACGGCGCCAGTCCCGCTCTCAGCGCCGCTCAACGTTCGCTTCATGGCGGGATCCAGCTTTTCCCAAGGCGACCATTCGGGCCAGCGGCGGAAATCCGCAATCAGCGGATAGACTTTGTCCGCGGGCGCGTGGATGTCGATCGAGCGTTCGACACGGAAAGTGTCGGGCTGGCGTAGCGCGAGAACGAGCACACCGAGCAGCAGCGCCAGGATGACGCCGACGATGATTCTCAACATGGTGCTCCCCCCGGTTGTCTTGTGTCGCCCTCATTCCCGCGGAGGGACGCCTGCGCGGGGATGATGACTTGATCAGCATTTACCTAATGAAGCTTATCCACTCGATGTGATCCCCCCTCGGGCCACCAATTTAGTCTGCGGGCGTCGGCTCCGGTACGCAACTTCGAGATTTCCCTGGTTATTGTTGATTCTTCGTTCGCCGGAGTTCGCCTCAACTGGTCCGCGGTGTCCGCAGCGGTACCGCAATCTGTGGAATTCCTGTTGTCCAGAAAGCCAAGCTCGTCCGGTCGACTCGGTCGATACGGCGCTGTCACTTCATCATTTCGCTTTAGCGAGATAAACCATCAGGGCATTCAGTTGCGCATCGCTGATTTCCTTCTTGCGAAACGGCGGCATGCCGCCGATACCTGCGCGCACGACATGTTCGATGAACGCTGCGGTCATGTCCTCGCGCGCTTCCAGGGCCTCCGGCAGCTGACCTTTATAGCGAAAGTGCAGTGCCAAGGTGCCGGGATGCGTCAGGCCGGGGGCGTGACAGGCCGTGCACCACGCATCGAACACTTGCTTGCCCTTGGAAGTCTCATCGCCGGCCAAGCTTGCGGTTGCAATGGCAAGCGAGCATGCGGCGAACAGCATGCAGCGCACGTGCTGAGTCACTTCTTCGTCCTCTTGTTCGCGGCGCGCAGATGCTTCGGCCAAATACCGTAGCGGCCGGGTGAGATCACGCCGTTGGGATCGATCGCATCTTTCACGGTTTCGTGAAATCGCAGCAGTGCATGGTTGTTGAACGAATACACATCCATCAACTCGTCCATGAACACGGCGGGCGCGCGGTATTCGCCCCAACCATTCTCGGCAGAGACCTCGAGTAGTTTGAGAAACGCTCGCCGGATGTTTTGGTTATGCGCAGGATCCTTCGTGAGCACGAAGCCGAGGACGAACAGGAAGCTTCGCTCGTACATCGTGAGCGGTGCTGCCGCATTGACCAC
>CBJNAT010000709.1:0-2350 GCA_966434585.1 uncultured Gammaproteobacteria bacterium
GATTCGGCCGATGATGTAGAGGGCGAATCGCAGTAAGGAGTGGCAATCCGAGACAGGTCCTGTTGGTCCGCCCACTGATTACTCCTGCTCATCGAGGTTTGCAGTAAATCCAATCGGTCGCTTCTTCGGTGTCGGCGGGTTCATGAGCTCGCGGATGGCTTTGAGGATGCCGACGATGGCCTGGTCATGGGAGGAGCCCTTGCGCTCGAGCTCGGCGAACTTCTGCGCAAGCTCTTTGTTCGAAGCAAGCATCTCGCGCAGTTGGATGAAGGCGCGCACGACGTAGATGCTCATCTCGATGGCGCGCTTGGAGCGCAGCACGTTGGCGGCTTGAATGGCGCGCCGTACTCGGTGAAGGCGTAGGGCAAGAGTTTGACGTTGTGGCCGCGGCCGCTCTTCAAGATCACAGTTTGTGATCTTGAAGCCAGTGCTTCTTCGGCGGTGAGCTGAAAGTGGAAGTCCTCTGGGAAGCGTTCGGAGATGCGCTTGACGGCCTGGTTGAGCGCTCGGGTCTCGATGCCATAGATCGCGGCCAGATCGCGATACAACATGACCTTGTGGCCGTGCAGGATGAGGATCGCATGCGCGATGTGCTCGATGGGGACGGGCGCGGCGGTTCTATTCTTTGGGGTTGGATGCGCGCTGGGTGCGCTTCTTCACTTGGTCGGCGGACATCCGTGTCGATCCATTGCGAAACGGGCGCAGCATAGTTCGTGCGAAGTGCAGAGGGAGGCAAATGCCTCTGCGAACATCCAATAATCGGGTGGATGTCCTCGCCGGGTCGCCGGATATCACCAAGCCGTCTTCAGATGCTCGATCCGCTGCAGCTTCTCATCATGGGTCACCAGCGGCACACCGCGCACGAGCGCCGTCGCCGCGATCAGCCTGTCGGCGGGATCTCCGGGGAAAGCATCTCCAAACTGACCTGCCCGTTCTGCAATGTCGTCCGTGATGGGCTCGATGCGGTATTCGGGGAGCCGTCGCAATTGGCCGAGCCATTCCGAAGCGGACATCCTGAAGCGCAAGCGGCCGCGGCGCTCGAGCGTGACGATCTCGAAAATCGAGATTGCGCAGATAATGAGCTCGTTTTGCCTGCTGTGCCGTTCGAGCAGTTGGCGTGCCTTGCGCGAAAAGTTCTTCAAGTCCCCACCGACCCACCACACCAGGACGTGAGTGTCCAGGACGATCATTGGTTGGCGGCCCACTCCGGCGGAGTATAGGCAGGCTCCATGGGCGACTCGTAGTGCAGCACGGAGCCGCGCAGCTGCGCGCGGATCGTCTCGGCTTCATGCTCCGTGGCTTTTGGGCTTGAGATCTCTGCGATCACCTCTCCCCGGGAGGTAACCCGGATACGCTCGCCGCGCCGCGCCCGCTCGAGGTATGCGGGAAGGTTTTGCCGAAGGTCGGTCACGTTGACGTCAGACACGAATGTACGCTCCGTCTGTACGATCATATGTACAGATTAAATGTACGCTGCGCGCGGAGACGCGTCAATTCGACCGTCCCGCCCCTCTCTTGCGTGCTGCCGAGGATCATCGCGGCGATGATGGGGTTGCGTTCGGTGAACACATACGGTGCATAGCGGCGGCCGCCGCGGCCAATGTTTGAGATCGCAAAATGCGACCTCAAACCGGCGAGTTTTTCGGCGGTGAGCTGGAACATGAAATCCCCTGCGCCCGACTACATCGCTTCTTAAGACTTCTTTAAGGCGCGCGGCATACGGTTGGCATTCTTACAGGATGAATGCGCCTGCATGTTCGTTCGTATCGCCACCTCGCAGTGAGTTCATCATGAGTCATGATGTTGCCGACAAAGTGCGTGTTTGGGATCTCCCGACACGGGTCTTTCATTGGTCGCTAGCGTTGTCGTTCTTCGGCGCCTACGTGCTCGCCGAGTCGGAGCGTGTCAGGCATGTGCATGTCATGTTCGGCTACACCGTGCTGGCGCTGGTCCTTTTTCGTCTGGTGTGGGGTTTTCTCGGTACGCGCTACGCACGGTTCCGCTCCTTCGCGTTCGGCCCCGGCGCAGTGGTCGATCATCTGAAGGGACTCGCGCGCCGAGAAGCAGGAGAGCACGCGGGCCACACGCCTGCCGGCCGCTGGGCAATCTGGCTGATGTTGCTGTTGGCGCTCGTCACTGCCGTGAGCGGCTATCTGCACTTCAACGAGTGGGGTGGCGAGGCCATGGAAGAGGTGCATGAGGTCGCGGCGAATGCGTGGCTGCTGGTGGTCTTCGTGCACGTCGCCGGTGTCATCGTCAGTAGTCTTGTCGAACGCCAGAACCTCGCTCGCGCCATGGTGACGGGCTACAAGAAGCTGGGTGTTGACGCAGCCGGCGTGCGCAATGCGAC
>CBJNAT010000710.1:0-2350 GCA_966434585.1 uncultured Gammaproteobacteria bacterium
TACGACGCCTGCGCACAAGCTTTCACTGCCGCCAAACACGATCTGGATTTCACGCGGTTACCGGAAAAGGAGTTTTCAGCCTGTCCCAGCGACTCGTTCGACTACGCCGTCATGGAGCATACGGACCACGGTGTGGTCCTGCCGCTCGCCGCGGGGTGGAGTGACGTGGGTTCGTGGTCGGCACTGCATGAGGCCATCCCGGCGGACGCCGAGGGCAACGTGTGCATCGGCGATGTGATCACGGAAGATTCGCACGGCTGCTACCTGCATTCGACGAGTCGCCTGGTGGCGGCCGTCGGTCTGCGGGATCACGTGGTCGTGGAAACGAAGGACGCCGTTCTGGTGGCGCCCAAGGATCGAGTCCAGGACGTGAAGCGGCTGGTCGATCAGCTCAAGAAGAGCAAGCGCTACGAGACCTCCCTGCACCGCGAGGTTTTCCGCCCGTGGGGCAGTTACGACAGCATCGATGCCGGCGATCGGTTCCAGGTGAAGCGCCTGACGGTGAAGCCGGGTGCGTCGATGTCGCTGCAGTTGCACCATCACCGTGCCGAGCACTGGATCGTCGTGCAGGGGACGGCTCGCATCACGCGAGGAGACGAAGTCTTCTTGCTCGAAGAAAATCAGTCGACCTACATTCCGCTGGGCACCCGCCATCGCATCGAGAATCCGGGGAAGATCACGCTGCACATGATCGAAGTTCAGTCAGGGTCCTACCTCGGTGAGGACGATATCGTTCGATTCGAGGATCGCTACGGGCGAGAAGGGCAGACGGGTTGACGCGATTGCCCGTGCCTGCGCCGAATCAGCAGCGATAGCCGGCGCACGTGAATGTTGGTCTAGGTTTCATTTCAAAGGCTCAGATATGACGGCATCCACCAGCGCCAACCCGCGCAAGATCATTGGTTTCAAGGCTTACGACTACCGCGCTCGGATTCCCACCGAGCTGAACCCGGAAGTCGCCTATCTGATCGGTCGCGGGTACGCTGCGTTTCTGAAGCCAAAGCGCGTGATCGTTGGGCGGGACATTCGCCTGTCGAGCGCCGAGCTGTGCGCCTCGCTCGTTCAAGGCCTCGTGGATTCCGGCGTCGATGTGTACGACATCGGCTTGTGCGGCACGGAAGTCGTGTACTTCGCCACGTTCGCCGAGCACATGGATGGCGGCATCATGGTGACTGCCAGCCACAACCCGACGGACTACAACGGCATGAAATTCGTGCGCGAGCAGTCGCGGCCGATCAGTGGCGATACAGGGTTACAGGAAATCAAAAAGCTGGCTGAAGCGGGTGAGTTCGAGACGCCCACGCGGAAGGGCACCGTCCAGCCGCTCGATATCGGTAAGAAGTACATCGATCACCTGCTCTCGTACCTCAACGTCGGCAAGCTGACGAAGCTGCGTGTCGTGGTGAATGCCGGCAACGGCGGGGCAGGCTTGGTCGTCGACCGGCTGGAAAAGCATCTGCCGTTCGAGTTCATCAAGATCAATCATCAGCCCGACGGCTCGTTTCCGAATGGCGTGCCCAACCCGATGCTCGAAGAGAATCGCCTCTCCACCATCAAGGCGATTCGAGAGCACAAGGCCCACCTCGGAGTGGCCTGGGATGGCGACTATGACCGCTGTTTTCTGTTCGATGAGACGGGCGAATTCATCGAGGGTTATTACGTCGTCGGGTTGCTGGCTTCCGTGTTCCTGCGTCAGGAGCCCGCTGCTCGTATCGTCCACGATCCGCGGCTGACGTGGGCTACGCTGGACATCGTCCAGTCGCTAGGCGGCAAGGCGGTCCAGTCCAAATCAGGTCACGCCTTCATGAAGGATGTGATGCGCCAGGCAGATGCCGCGTACGGCGGTGAAATGAGCGCGCACCACTACTTCCGTGCCTTCGGCTATTGCGATAGCGGGCAGATCCCCTGGCTGCTGGTCACGCAGTTGATGTGCGAGTCCGGCAAGCCCCTGTCGGCCCTGGTAGGAGAGCGCATCGGGCTGTTCCCCGCGAGCGGTGAGATCAATCGCAAGGTGGCCGACGCCAAGGCCACGATCCAGCGTGTTCAAGAGCAATACCAGCGGGGCAGTACCGGGGTGGATTTCACCGACGGACTGTCCATCGAGTTCGAGCGCTGGCGGTTCAACCTGCGCAGCTCGAACACCGAGCCTCTGATTCGCCTGAACGTAGAAAGCCGTGAGGACGCGAGCCTGATGCGCCAGAAGACGGCCGAGCTGCTGGCCCTGATCGGCGGCGAAGAAGCACACTGACGCTGCTCCGCGTCTCCTGGGGATACGCGCAGGCACTTCCCTGGCGGCGGACATATCCCTAAACTTCGCGCCTCTTCGACCCACCACGGGTGTCGGCGGGCG
>CBJNAT010000711.1:0-2347 GCA_966434585.1 uncultured Gammaproteobacteria bacterium
CGTCTTGAACGCGACACGGGCAAGCACACACCCATCGTCGCCCTCACCGCTCACGCGATGAAGGGCGCCGATGAGGAGTGCAAGGCCGCCGGCATGGACAGCTATCTCACGAAGCCCATCGACCGAGTGCTGCTCGAGACGACGCTGGCGGCGTACTTGAAGGAGACGACGGCGGTGTCGAGAGGGGCGTGAGGCTTGAGGCTTGAGGGGAAGACATCTCTCTTCCTCAAGCCTCACGCCTCAAGCCTCACGCCCCAGGAACCTTAGCGTAGACTCACGCGCTTCACGCTCTTTCGCTGCTCTCGCTTCGCATCGATGTCCCGTACCGAATCTGAAGCGGCTGCTGTCGGCGCACAACAGTCATCCGCACTGATGCCGTTGCGCGTGCCGATATTTCGCGCCGTGTGGTTGGCGACCACTGTGTCGTACCTGGGTTCGTTGTGCCAGTCGGTGGGCGCGTCGTGGTTGATGACCTCGATAGCGACGTCGGCGGACATGGTGGCGCTGGTGCAGAGCGCGGTGACGTTGCCGATCATGTGTTTCTCTCTATTCACGGGCGCGATGGCGGACAACATGGACCGCCGCAAGATGATGCTCGGTGCGCAGGTGTTCATGATCATCGTCGCCGCTGCGCTCACGATCTGTGCGTGGCAGAACCTCATTACACCGTGGCTGCTGCTGACGTTTACCTTCCTGCTCGCCTGCTGTGGTGCGATCAATGCGCCTGCGTGGCAGGCCTCCGTCGGCGACATGGTGCCGCGAGCGCAACTGCCCCAGGCTGTGGCACTCAACAGCATCAGTTACAACATCGCGCGCAGCGTGGGCCCTGCCATCGGCGGTTTCATCGTAGCTACCGCAGGTGCGGCAGCGGCCTTCGCTGTGAACGCGATTACGTACACGGGCCTGATCGCCGTGCTCGCGCGCTGGCGGCCACCCATGCCGCAGAAAGCGCTACCGCCCGAGCCGCTCGGCATCGCAGTGGCGTCAGGTCTGCGGTATGCGTCGCTGTCGCCCGCCATACGCACCGTGCTGCTTCGTGGCGCGGTATTTGGCATCGGCGCAAGCGTGGTCATGGCGTTGCTGCCGCTCGTGGCGAAGCACCTGATGGGCGGCGGTGCATTGACGTATGGCACGCTGCTCGGTGCGTTCGGTATCGGCGCCATTGCAGGTGCACTCGGGAGCGCCAAGCTGCGCGAAGTGATGAGGACCGAAGGCCTCGTGCGCTGCTGGAGTCTGGCGCTGGCAGTTGTCGCAGCGATACTTGCCGTGAGCAGCTATCTCTGGCTCACATTGCTCGTGCTGGTGATCGGCGGTGCGGCGTGGGTGCTCGTGCTGTCGACGTTCAACGTGACGGTGCAAATGTCCGCACCGCGCTGGGTCGTGGGTCGCGCATTGTCGCTGTATCAGATGACGACGTTCGGCGGTCTCGCGCTCGGTAGCTGGCTGTGGGGCGCGGTGGCCGAACATCATGGGCTGACGCCCGCCATCCTCTATGCAGCGCTCGTCACGTTTTTCTCGGCACTGCTCGGCCTCGTGAAGCCCATCGCCGAAGTGCGCGATTTGGATCTCGATCCCTTACGCGGCTGGCACGAGCCGCAGACGGCGGTCCCCGTAGAGCCGCGCACGGGGCCCGTCGTGATCACCATCGAATACATCATCGATGAGGAGGACGTGCTCGAGTTTCTCGCCGCCATGGCGGAGCGGCGGCGCATCCGCCGTCGCGATGGCGCGTTGAACTGGACGTTGCTCCGCGACTTAAGCGATCCCCGCGTGTGGATCGAGCGCTATCAGACACCGACATGGATGGAATACATTCGCCACAACAGCCGCATCACGAAGGAAGACGCACAGATCCCGAAGCGTTTGCATGCCCTGCATCGCGGACCGGGCGAACCCGTCGTGCGTCGGATGATCGAGCGACAGACGGGGGTGCTGCCCACGGGACATGTCACTGCGGAACAAGACTTCGCGGAGCCGCACCGGTAGGGCTTGCTTCGGACCTGGGGCTTGGGGCGTGGGGGATGGGCCAGAGAAGCGGCCCTCGCGATTCTTGCCCAGGCCTCCGCCCGCAGCGAAGAGAAGACGTTAGACAGGATTAACAGGATTTACAGATTGTGAGACTCGCCGTCCTGAGCGCTGTTTCTTCGTCCCATAATCCTGTTAATCCTGTCCACTCTTCCTCCGATAGCCAAGCCCCAGGTCCCACGCCCCGCATCGAGCTCAGTACGGCGGTACGCCCGTATCCCACGGATCGAGCGAGTCGCGAAATTTGGCGACGTCCATCGGCTCTGCAGTCGATCTCGCAAGTTGGATGTCGCACGTGGTCTAACGTCTTCTCTTCGCTGCG
>CBJNAT010000712.1:0-2345 GCA_966434585.1 uncultured Gammaproteobacteria bacterium
CGAACTTGCGACCGTAACACCCGATGACATCCATCTTTTCAGCTGTCGTGCCGACGGGCTACAGGCAACAGGCTACAGCCAGAGCGCGCTATCTGGCCGTAGCCTGTAGCCTGTAGCCTGTAGCCTTAGGTTTTTCACATGAACCGTTTTTTCGATCTCGCCGACTTGGAACGTGACCAGGTCAAGGACATGCTTGGCTTGGCTGCACGTTTGCAGCAGCACCCGCAACCGCAGGCACTCGCGGGCAAAGTGCTCGGCCTGCTGTTCTTGAATCCTTCGTTGCGCACTCTCGCGTCCTTTCAAAGTGCGATCTACCGCCTCGGCGGCACGCCCGTCGTGATCACGCCGGGCCAGGGCACCTGGCAGGTTGAAACGCGTGACGGTGCGATCATGGATGGCGTTTCCGCCGAACACATTCGCGAAGCAGTGCCCGTCCTGGCTTCGTATTGCGATGCGCTCGGACTGCGTATGTTCTCGGAAGGGCGCGACCTCGCCGGCGATCTCGCAGAGCGCCAGTTCAAGCAAATCGCCGAGCTGTGCGACAAGCCGCTCATCAACATGGAATCCGCGATGAACCATCCGTGCCAGGCGCTCGCGGATTGGTACACGATGGATGAGCTCGCGGTGCCAGAGCGCGGCAAATTCGTGCTGTCGTGGGTGAATCACCCGCGCGCGCTGCCGCTGGCTGTGCCTTCGGCAACCGTGCACATGGCGGCGATGCGCGGCATGGAAGTGGTCGTGCTACGTCCAGAAGGCTACTCGCTGCCCGAAGAAATCATGAACAAGGCGCGTGCTGCGGCGAAGGTTGTCGGCGGTTCGGTCACAGAAACCGCGAATCGCGCCGAAGCGCTGAAGGGCGCGCACGTGCTTTACGCGAAAGAGTGGGGCTCGCCGCTTCACTATGGCAACACGGAAGCCGAAGCGACTTTGCGCAAACAACAGACCGGCTGGTGCGTAAAGAACGATTGGTTCGCCAACACCGATCCGAGTTGCCGGCTCATGCATTGCCTGCCTGTACGCCGTAACGTTGCCATCGCCGATGAAGTGCTCGACGGCCCACGCAGCGTCGTGATTCGCGAAGCTTTCAATCGCATGGTCGTGCAGATGGCGGTGCTTTATCGCCTCTTGCGAGGCTGAAGAGAGTCGGCTAGTCGGTCAGTCTGCTAGTCGGCTAGCCAGAGGATTCGGAGCACTCTGGCTAGCCGACTAGCCGACTAGCCAACTACCGAGCTGTCTGATTCTGGTTTGCAATTTACGAGGAACCTGCCACCGTGATTTCCCGCGCCGATCCTTCCGTTGCTGTGCGTGCCCTGCGCAGTGCAGCGCCCTATATCCGCATGTACAAGGGCAAGGTCTTCATCATCAAGGCGAGCGGCGGTGTGTTCGGCGATCCGGAGCTCACCCGCGGCTTGATGGAGCAGGTGGCCATACTGCATCAAGTCGGCATTCGCGTCGTGCTCGTCCACGGCGGCGGACCACAGCTTACGGAGATTCAGCAGACGCTCGGCATCGAACCGCGGATGGTGGCGGGCCGTCGCGTGACGGATGAGAAGTCGATGGAAGTCACGAGCATGGTGCTCAACGGGCTCGTTAATACGCAAATCCTAGGTTACTGCCGCGAGTTCGACATTGCGGCCGTGGGGGTCAGCGGTGTCGATGCGGGGCTCGTGCGCGCCCATAAGCGCCCACCCGTATCGGTTGATGGCGAACTCGTGGACTATGGCTTCGTCGGCGACATCGATCTGATCGATGCGAAGGTGCTGCAACAGCTGCTGGACGATGGCTTGATGCCCGTCGTGAGCCCCGTGTCCGCGGACGACAAGGGCCAGTTGCTCAACATCAACGCCGACACTGTGGCTGCTGCGATCGGCAGCGCGCTGAAAGCGGAGAAGCTGATGTTGTGCACCGGCGCGCCCGGCATTCTCGAGTCGCTCGAAGATCCTCGCTCGTTGATCTCGTACACCGATCTAGCAGGCCTCGAGTGCCTGAAGAAACAGGGCAGCTTGAAAGGTGGCATGTTGCCGAAGGCGCGTGCGATCGAGGACGCCCTGAAAGGCGGCGTGCGTCGCGTCCATGTGATCTCGTACAAGTCGCCCGACGGCATCCTCGCGGAAGTGTTCACGAACGAAGGCACTGGCACGCTGGTCGTCGAAAACATCAGCGCGCTCTCGGCGGCGGAACAGCAGGCGGGGAAGTGAAGGCTGTGGGCTGTACGCTGTAGGTCAGAAAGCCGGAAAGACTCCCTCGCCCCGCCGTTATCGGAGCATGCACATGATTCTCTTATTCCGACCTACAGCCTACAGCCTACAGCCTACAGCCTCATGGCAACGCGGAGCGTTGCCATG
>CBJNAT010000713.1:0-2341 GCA_966434585.1 uncultured Gammaproteobacteria bacterium
CAGCATTCGCGACCTTGCGTGCCTTGTAGGCTTGCGCATCTTGAACACGCCGCGCTGCCGCACCACCTGCCTTGGGCAAGATGTCATTGGTGTAGGCCTGCGCTTCCAGGGCGAGGCGATCCCGATCCTCGCGAGCTTTGATTGCGTCCTGCTGCGCCGGCGCCACTTCACCGGGCAGGCTCACGCCCTGCAGGTTGACGGTGGTCACTTCGATGCCGGTCTGATATGCGTTCAAGGTGCGCTGAATCAGTTCCTTCGTGCGGGCCACGATGTCCTGACGTCCGGATTCGAGGACGGCATCGAGACGGCTGCGCCCGATCACTTCGCGAATGGCGCTTTCGCTCACCTCCCGCAAGGTTGCCTCGGGCTCGAGCACGTTGAAGGCGTACTGGCGCGGATCCGCGCGGCGAAATTGCACGGCGAGATTGATGTCAACGAGGTTCTCATCCGAAGTGAGCATGCGCGTCTGATCGCTGAAGCTCTCGATCGTGCCTGTGTTCACGATCTGCTTAGTCTCGATCGGCCAGGGTAGATGCCATCGCAGACCCGGCGTCGTGATGCCGACGAACTTGCCGAAGCGCAACACGACGGCGCGTTCGGGTGCGTCGACCTTGTACAGACCCGTCAGCGCCCAAACGGCCACCAGCACCAGCGCGATCGTGCCGAAGCCGAAGCCGCGCCCGCCGGTAGACGCCGGCCGCTCGACCCCACCTCGATTACCGCCGAACAGCCCGGAGAGCCGCCGTTGCAAGTTGCGCACGACTTCGTCGAGGTCCGGAGGCCCTTGATCGGGACGTTGGCCCCACGGATTGCGTTTGCCGCCGGGGTTACCGCCGGAATCGTTCCATGCCATGTCAGCTCAATGCGTAAGTGGAAGGAGGAAGCGCGGGAGATCAGCCGAGGCTGGGTCTCGGGACGCGCGATTGTAGGAAGGGGTCTGCAGGCGCACAAGCGAGAGCATCGATGCCATGGACATGGAGTCCCTCGGTGCGACAAATCTCTTCGAATGGCAGTCGCGGCATTGCAATGTCGAGCTCGGTGTCACCGCTCGCTTGAGGCCGCTCAGCCACTACAGCACCCGCCGCATAGAACCGCGCTCGCGCACGCCCTGCTGCGGGACTCAACGTGATCGTGGTCTGAACGATCGCCGGGCCGAGGAATTCGGCGATGGCCTGCACCAGTAAGTCGGTGCCCGTGCCCGTTCGGGCGGACAGCCATACTCTGCGTGGACGATCGAGTTCGTCGCGTTCGATGCGCGGGGCCTCTTCGATCAGGTCTGCCTTGTTGAAAACTTCCAACTGCGGAATCGATACGGCACCCACCTCCTCTAACACCGCGTTCACTTGCGCGATGCGGTCCCGCCGATTCGGATCTGCTGCGTCGATCACGTGGACGAGCAACGTGGCTTCGCGGGCTTCCTGCAACGTGGAGCGGAACGCCACGACGAGCTCATGGGGCAAGTCCCGCACGAAGCCCACAGTGTCTGCGAGCAACGCCTGTCGTGCGCCTGGAAGGGTCACCTTACGCACGGTGGGATCGAGCGTCGCGAACAACTGATCTGCTGCGTAACTCTCAGCACCGCTGAGGAAATTGAACAGTGTCGACTTGCCGGCGTTCGTGTAACCGACCAGCGCAACGGTGGGCACCTGTGCTCGCTTGCGATCCCGCCGCGTCGTTTCACGTTGCACAAGCACTTTGTCGAGCCGCGCATTGAGTGTTTTGATGCGGTTACCGAGCAACCGGCGATCTGTTTCCAGCTGCGTTTCACCCGGGCCTCGCAGACCGATACCGCCCTTCTGACGCTCGAGGTGTGTCCACCCGCGCACGAGTCGCGTCGCCAAGTGCTTGAGCTGTGCCAATTCCACCTGCAACTTGCCTTCGAATGTGCGCGCACGCTGAGCGAAGATGTCCAGAATCAGGCCGGTACGGTCGAGGACGCGCGCGTGCAGCAGCGCCTCCAGGTTGCGCTCCTGGCTGGGCGATAGCGCATGGTCGAAAAGGACGAGATCGGCCCCGCTTGCTTTGACGACTTGGCGGATTTCTTCAGCCTTGCCGCTACCCACGAACAGCCGCGGGTCGGGAGCTTTACGGGTGCCGCTGATGGTCTTGAGAACTTGCGCACCCGCCGAGCGGGCGAGTGCTTCGAACTCTGCGAGTTCGTCGGCTGCAGGGGCTGCACCGACGCCGACTTGAACGAGAATGGCTCGTTCGCCGCTTCCAGGACGATCAAACAACCTGCAACACCACAGACCTGCGCCTCATTCGGCCGCCGGCTCCTGTCCGTCTTCGTCGCTCATCGGCAGACGAATGGCGCGAGCGGGCACAACCGTGGAAATCGCGT
>CBJNAT010000714.1:0-2325 GCA_966434585.1 uncultured Gammaproteobacteria bacterium
TGATGTTCGCGGCCCGGCCGATCGGAGACTTCGTCGACCGACACCCAACCGTGAAAATGCTTGCACTGAGCTTTCTGGTTCTTGTAGGCATGGCGCTGATCGCCGAAGGCTGGGGCTACCCGATTCCGAAGGGTTACATCTACTTCGCGATGGCGTTCTCCGTGATCGTCGAGATGCTCAACATCCGGGTGCGCAAGACGGCGCTCAAGGTTGCGCACGTGCCAGAGCCTGAGCCGGTGAAATTGCGCAAGCGGCTGGAAGAGTGAGCGGCCGGTCGGCAGAGTGCTGGCATCATTGACGTAGGCCACCGCGCATGGCGCAATGGCGTCAGCTCATGCAGGAATAGCCATGACGACGGCCTCCCGGCTCGGCCGACAGATCGCGGAAATCGCGAGCGTATTGAACGGCATCGACGCGGCGTTCGCGCTGATCGGCGGTCTTGCTCTGGCTTCTCACAATGTCATTCGCGCCACTCAGGATGTCGATCTGCTCGTCGCCCTGGAGAAAGCGGACGAGATTGAAATCGAGCTGACCAAGCTCGGGTATCGCTGTCTGCATCGCAGCCCCGATGCTGCCAATTACAGTCGAGGCACTGAGCGGCTCGATTTCTTGTACGCGAGCCGACCCATCGCGCGGCGCTTGCTTGCAGATGCGCGCACCTTGAGCACCTCCCTGGGCACGCTGCGCGTCATCAACCCCGAGGGTCTCATCGGGTTCAAGTTGCAGGGCTTTGTGAACGACCCCCGGCGGACACAGGATCTGGAAGACATTCGAGCCTTGCTCAGAGCGAATCGCGAGCGACTCGACCTTGCGGAAGTCCGCGGTTACTTCGCGTTGTTTGGAAGAGAGGCATTACTCGATGAGCTCCTCCGAGAGACCGGCTGAACCACCGTTTGTCGCGGATCTCGGAGTGCAGCCCCCGGCTCCGCCAGAGGTTGATCCTTACCAAGCACTCGATGATTTGATGGCTGTGGTCGAGATACTGTGTCCCGAATGGCCAGTACGAGAGCCGTTTGTGACACCTGGAAAGATGTTGCTCTAACGGCAACAGCACGGCGTTACGCAGATGACAGACGACCTTCCGCTACCCACGTACTCCGATAACGAGCTCGTCGCGCTCTCGGACACGGAACTGGTCGATCTGCTCAAGCGCGACGGCGATCGTGTGCCGCGCAACGTGATCGATGAATGCGCGCGTCGCGGCGAGCTCATGGAGTGCATCTGCGAACGCGTGCTGGTTACGGACTGGGACTCGGCTTCAGAGCTCGACGACGAGTGGGACGATCCCGATGCGTGGTGGCTGCCGCTGCACGCGATCATGATCCTGGGCTTGATGTCATCCAGGTCTGCCGGTTTGCTGCTCATCGAAGCGCTCCAGAGAACTGCGGAGGACGACGCGCTGGCAGATTGGTGTGCGGGGTATTGGCCCGCCCTGTTTCGCAACAAGCCCGAGGACGTACTGCCGCGGCTCCACTCGGCCAGCACAGACCGCAACCTCGATCCCTATATGCGCGCACACATGGTGGACGTCATTGTTTCACTCGCTGCACGCAGAGGAGCTCGAGCACTCGATGACGCGCTTGGCGATATTGCGCGCATCGCCGCCGATGACGATGAAGACTGGGATCTTCGATGTTTGGTCGGCGGCACGCTGCTGGATTTTCCGCGGCCCCAGCACCGTGCGTTGCTCGAGGAACTCGCACGCATGCAACCGCAACAAGGTGCTGCTTTCCTCCCCGAAGACGTGGAGGAGGTCTACGCGCAAATGCGCGACGAACCTGAGTGGCAGCGCTTCGATGATCCTTGGCGGTTCTACTCGGCCGATGAGATTGCCGCGCGCCAGCAGCGCTGGCAGGAAGAAGCGGAGCAACTCCTGCGGGAAAGCGTGGAAGGCGACCTCTTCGACGACAGCACCGATCTCGAAGATTTCGACGAGGGCGATTTCGATTTCGTGCCGTACGTGCGCGACACACCCAAGGTCGGCCGCAACGAGCCCTGTCCGTGTGGCAGTGGGAAGAAGTACAAGAAGTGCTGTCTGCCGAGGGACGCTGTGTAAGCTGCCAGCAGACATTCGCGTCAGCTGATTGTCTGTTTCCGATCCGCTGTATATCCTGCGGCGTATATACGCCAGGAGTCATCATGAAAACAGCGCGGGTCTTCAAGTCAGGAAACAGCCAGGCCATTCGGCTTCCGAAAGATTACCGCTTCACCAGTCGGGAAGTGGAGATCTACCGACGGGGGGATGAAATCGTCCTTAGGGAGAAGCGCCCCGGGTTGGGTAGGGCATTTGAACTGCTGGCGTCTCTGCCAGAGGATTTCATGGCC
>CBJNAT010000715.1:0-2318 GCA_966434585.1 uncultured Gammaproteobacteria bacterium
GGGATCAGCAGCACGATCATACGTTTGGGATAGGCCATACCGAACGCAAGCAACAGCCCGAACACGGCGCCGGAAGCCCCGACCGCAGGTACCGGCGGTAGCTGCGCCACGCGCACGACAATGAGGTGCATCAGCGCCGCGCCAATGACGCACAGGAAGTAATACAAGATGTAGCGCCGTCGCCCGAAGAGCTGCTCGATCTCCCCACCGAACATGAAGACCGCAAACATGTTGAAGAACAGATGCGTCCAACCTCCGTGCAGAAATCCGTAGGTCACCAACTGCCACGGCATGAATCCTGGTGCGCCGGGGCCAAGATCTGCCCACGGCCACAAGGCCAGGTAGTAGCTGATGAGACCGCCAAAGGCCGTGTTCTGAATCAGGAACACGACGACGTTGACGATGATGAGCGTGCGATTGACGGGTGTGAGTCGGTCGAACATGAGGGTGAGTATAGAGATGTGCGTTCGAAGCCACACAGCTCCGAACTTTGCTCGCGCGAGCTGCTGCTCCGTAATTATCAGCGCATCGGCAACTCGCGCGCCTTCTGCACCGTGCGCAGCGCAAAGCTCGAGTGCACACGCGCAACACCTGGCAGACGCGTGAGGTACTTGCTGTGGACACGCTCGAAGTCAGCGGTGTCCGCGACGACGACGCGCAATGTGTAGTCATAGTCGCCCGTCATGAGATAGCACTCCATGACCTCCGGAATCTTGCGCACCGACTCTTCGAACTTCCGCAGGTCCGGCTCGTCTTGCCGATCGAGTGTGATGTTCACGAATACGTTTACGGGCAACCCCGCCTTATGTTGATTGAGAATGGCGGCGTAGCGTTCGATCAGCCCCGACCGCTCCAACGCGCGCACTCGCCGCAAGCACGCCGACTCAGAAAGATTGACGCGCTGCGCGAGTTCCGTGTTCGAGATGCGGCCTTCGGTCTGCAGGACTTGCAAGATGGCGCGGTCGAACCGATCGAGAGTCATGGCGCAAGATCCTGCCTTTAACAACTAGAACATAGGCAGATTCTGCCACGTTAGGTGGCAGGCTCGCAGGATTTCGCAAGGATGCGTACCAGCGCTCTCACTACAGTGGTGTCATCTTTCAGTGAGGGTTGACGTCATGCGAGTCGGAGTCCCCAAGGAAATCAAAGTTCACGAGTACCGCGTCGGTCTCGTTCCCGCCGGTGTTCGCGAGCTGGTTGCAGCGGGCCATAGCGTGGTCGTGCAATCGCAAGCAGGTGCAGGCATCGGTTTTGGCGATCAGGAGTATGTGGCTGCGGGCGCGAGCATCGCGTCCAGCGCAGCTGAGGTGTTCAAGTCGTCGGACCTCATCGTGAAGGTCAAGGAACCGCAGCTCGAAGAATGTCGAATGCTGCGGCCCGATCAGACGCTCTTCACCTACCTCCATCTCGCCGCCGACAAGCCGCAAGCCGAGGCGCTGATGCAATCCGGCGCCACTGCGATTGCTTATGAGACAGTGACTGCGCCTGATGGCTCGCTGCCTTTATTGACCCCCATGAGCGAAGTCGCCGGCCGCATGTCCGTGCAGGTCGGCGCTGCCAGCTTGCAGAAAGCGAACGGCGGATTGGGCGTGTTGCTGGGTGGTGTTCCAGGCGTCGCGCCTGCGAGTGTCGTTGTCCTCGGTGGTGGTGTTGCGGGAACCAATGCGGCCGAAATGGCTGTTGGACTGCGCGCGGACGTCACTGTTGTGGATCGGTCACTGAAGCGCCTGCGTGAGCTCGATGCGCAGTTCGGCGGCAAGCTCAAGACGATGGCCGCGACCACGGCATCGATCGAGCAACTCGTGACTCAGGCAGACCTCGTCATCGGCGCCGTGCTCATTCCGGGCGCAGCTGCTCCGAAACTTGTGACGCGCGAGATGGTCAGAACGATGAAGCGGGGCTCCGTGCTGGTCGATATCTCCATCGATCAAGGCGGTTGCTTCGAGACGAGTCGTCCGACGACACATGCCGAACCGACGTACGAAGTGGATGGTGTCGTGCACTACTGCGTGACGAACATGCCAGGCGCGGTACCGCGCACCTCGACATTTGCACTGACCAATGCCACGCTTGCTTTCGCAAAGGCATTGGCGAACTTCGGCTGGCGTGAAGCGTTGTTACGCGACCCGCACCTCGCACAAGGCTTGAATGTGCATGCCGGCGCCATCACCCACCCGGCGGTGGCGAAGGCTCTGAGCTTGGACTACCGACCCTGCCGCGAAATCGCGCAGGCGGCTTGAGAGCGACTTAGCTTCGAAGTTCCTCGTTGATCCCCCTACTAGCCCGCCTCTGGCGGGCTTTTTTTTGTCTGCCGAAGT
>CBJNAT010000716.1:0-2310 GCA_966434585.1 uncultured Gammaproteobacteria bacterium
GGATCGGTGAAGTACACGCTGCCATCGGAGCGATACACGAGATCGTTCGGGCTGTTGAGCCGCTTGCCTTGGTGCGCATCCGCCAATACGGTGAGCGCGCCATCGCGCTCCACGCGCACGACTCGATGATTGCCGTGCTGATTGAGAGTGAGGCGTCCGGCGCGATCGAACGTCAAGCCGTTGGAGCCTGGCTGTCCGTACTCAGCGATGTCCGCGCCTGCATAACCGCTGTGATCGCGGAACACACTGAGCGCTGCGGGTTGATCGGCGCTCGGTTCACGATACGCGTAGATGCGATTCGCATTGGGATCGCTGAACAGCAGCGCGTCGAGCTCGCGTGACCACACCGGACCTTCCGTGAACAGAAAGCCTTCGGCGAGTTTGAAGATCTTCGGGTTCGCAGGAACGATCGCGTCGATGACGGGATCGAGCCGCAGCACGCGCACATTCACTTCCTGCGGCATCACTGCGACCGGCGCAGCATTGCCCGGATAGACATCGAGCTTGGCCGTGCGCATCCAGATGAAGTTGGTCGGCGGATCCGACAACGGTCCGTTTGCACCGAACACGGCGATCTGATGTGTGCGGCCCGGCGTCGCGTTGCGCGTGACGATCACGCGATTGCTCGCGTTCCAACCCTTTACGACTGAACCGCCGCTCTGACCCGTGCCGCGCGCGAGCTCACCGTCAACCCACACTTCCGCGTAGTCGTCGATGGAGGTTTCGAACACGAGCGTGCGGCCCGCGACAGACACCTCGCCGATGCGCTCCGGGACGGTGACGGCGATGCGATACCAATTGAATGAGAGGCGACCGTTACCGCGTCGCTGGCTCAAGCTCGCGGGAGTAATGACGGGCCACGCGCTGTCGTCGAAGCCGTTCAGACCTGCTTGCGGCTCGAGCGTCCAGGTGGGAATCACGCCGCCCGTCGGTTGTCCTTTCGCATCGGGAGAGCGATGTTCGGCGCGCTTCAGGTCGACATCGCTGTAACGCCACTGACCGTTCACCAGCGCTGCGCCGGTTTCCGTGCTCAGATCGATGCTCGCGAGCGGCACGGTGTCAGGCGCTTCCTCCGCGCGTAGAGGAGGCGACTCGATCAATACGAAGAGCAGATACAGCAGAACCGTGAAACGCATGGCGAAGCTCCTCAACGCGTAGCTGCGGTCGTGCTCTTGTTTGCAAACGGCGCGGCGCCGGCTTGCGCGATCTCTTCGTCCTGCGCAGCGCTCGCAGCGCCGCTCACACCAATCGCGCCGACGAGTTGGCCTTCCACCAGGATCGGAATGCCGCCTTGCAGCGGGGTGAACGGTGCGACGGAGGCCACAGCGAGCATCGTGTAGCGACCTTGATTCACCGCTTCTTCGAACACGCGTGTGGGCTTCGCGAACAGCGCGGCGGTGCGCGCCTTGCCGATCGCTACTTCCGAGGCATTCGCAAACGTGCCATCGAGTCGTTCGAGATAGATCACCGTGCCCGCCGTATCGACGATGGCAATGGCGCCGCCCGATGCTTGATGCTCACGGGCATAGCGCAACGCGGCGCTCACGGCGGACTTAGCGCCATCGAGCGTGAGTGCATTGCGAGTGACGAGATCGGCGGCGTTGAGTTGTGCCGATACAGCGGCGGAAGCGAGCAATAGCGCGTTGGCGACGAAATGCTTGGTACGCATGTCATGTACTCCTCAAGAAGCAAGGCCGAGCCGTGCGTGCTGCAAGGCGAGGTTGAGAACGCTGAAGTGCGAGGCGTCGCGCTCGCCTTGCGTGTCGATGGCGTGACGACGCAGCGCATCGGCCACGCGCTTCGGTGTGCCGAGATCGCTCCAGCCGCACGCCGGCACCGGCAGCAGCCGCAAGCGGCCTTCCGCGCCTTCCATCACGTGTCGGGAGAAGTCGAGATCAGGCAGGCGCTCGTACAGCTCGGCCGCGGCCATTGCATCGCCGGGATCGTCGAGATCGCGAGCAACCGCGGTACGCATCTCGTTCAAGAGCTCGGAATAGCGCTGCACGTACAGATCGAGAAATGCCGCGACCCGGCCGGCAAGAATGAACGAGTTCCACAAAGCGCCGTCGGCGAGCAGCGAGCGAGTGAGCGTGAGGCTCGGCTTCTCGACGAACTGGCGAACGTGCAGCGTGGCGGTCGTGCCGCGGCCGGGCACGATATAGCCGAGCTCCGGATCGGCCTCTTCGGGCTCCATGCCGAGCAGCACGATGTGCGAGTGGAAGTCGTCGAGCTGCGCAACGGCCTCGCGCAGGGACTGCGATAGCGTGTGCTCGTCGCGCACGAAGTGATCCGATGGCAACAAGACGACGC
>CBJNAT010000717.1:0-2310 GCA_966434585.1 uncultured Gammaproteobacteria bacterium
TCAGTTCCGGAAACGTCTGTTCCGTGTCTTCGAACTTCGGCGGCTCCATGCCGGCCAGGCGCGCAGCCGCACCTTTGGCTACGTCCGTGGCGATCTGAATCTGTCGACTGAAAGGGAGCATGTCCGGAAACACACGGCTTCCGATCAACACGGCAGGGTCGATCTTCTTCGCTTCGGCATGCGCCGCTCCTTTCTCGACGATCGCTCTAAGCGACTTGAGCGTGTGGACGAAGGTCGGGATGGAGACGTCATAGACGTTCATGGAAGAGACCCGTTCAGTGGAGACGCCGCAAATTATAGGTGAGAGCGCGGCCTCGTTGCTCTGCTCGAGGCCCCAAGCGATGCGCTCGAAAGAATGGTGCTCAAGAACTGCTGCGAAGTTGGATTCGGATGTGCGCGCACGACCCCGAAGGGATGAAAGGCTCTTTCCGTTCTGGCCGTAGCCTGTAGCCCGTCGACCGTCCTACTAGCCCAACCAACTCCTCACCCGAGCACGCCAAACACCAGCCGCGCTCAAGCCCAGCAACACCCACCCCGGCCAATCCGGCAGCCACACCATTGCCGCGATGAACATCGTGCCTGCAAAAATGCGAGCTGCCTGCCGGTGCTCCCGAGCCGCGAGCTCGGAGCGCAGTGCAGTCAGATCGAGATTCGTCGTTTGCAGCCGCAGCTTGCCCTCGCGCGCTCGCTCGATGAGCTCCGTCGTGAGCTGCGGGACCTGACGCAGCGCTTCGGCGAGATCCGGCAGGTCTTTGCGCAGTTGCTCGCGAATGGCTCGAAAGCTCAAGTGCTCCTCGCGCCACTGCCCCAATAGGGGTTGCGCCGTCTGCCATAGATCCAGATCCGGATACAGCTGCCGCCCCAAGCCTTCGATCTGCAACAACGTCTTTTGAATAAGCACAAGCTGCGGCTGCAGTTGCGCATCGAAGCGCTGCGCGGCGGCGAACAAACCAATCAGAATTTGACCGAATGAAATATCCTTCAGCGGTTTGTTTGCGATCGGCTCGCACACGGTGCGTACGGCCGACTCCAACTCATCGACACGTACGTACGAAGGGACCCAACCCGACTCGATGTGCAGCTCGGCGATGCGCCGATAGTTGTGGTTGAAGAACGCCGTCATGTTCTGCGCAAGGTAACGCTGATCTAGTGGATCGAGCGTACCGACGATACCGAAGTCGACAGCAGCGTAACGCGGGTATTCCGGATCGTCCGTGAGCACGAAGATGTTGCCGGGATGCATGTCCGCGTGAAAAAAGTTGTGACGGAACGCCTGCGTGAAGAAGATCTCGACGCCGTTCTCCGCAAGCCGGCGGATGTTCACACCACGTCGGTTGAGCTCCGCGAGGTCATTCACGAGCACACCGTTGATGCGTTCCATCACCATCACGTTCGGGCGGCAGTAGTCCCAATAGACCGCAGGGACGTACAGCAGTCGCGAGCCGGTGAAGTTGCGCTTCAACTGCGCGGCATTGGCCGCCTCGCGCATGAGGTCGAGCTCATCGAGGATCGTCTTCTCGTACTCGCGCACGACTTCGATCGGCCGCAGACGCGCAGCGTCCTTCCAATACTTGCGAGCGAGACGCGCGAGGGCGTACATCACCTCGAGGTCGCGCTCGATTTCCGGGCGGATGTTCGGGCGCACGAGCTTGATGACGACCTCTTCGCCCGTGCGTAACTGGGCGCTATGGACCTGCGCGATGGTGGCTGCGGCCAGCGGTTCCACATCGAAGCGCGCGAACACCTCGCTCAACGGGTGACCGTAGGTGGCTTCGAGCATCTGCTGCGCAACTGCGCTCGCAAAGGGCGGCACGCGATCCTGCAGCAGTGCCAGCTCATCGGCGATGTCCGGCGGCAACAGATCGCGCCGCGTCGACATCACCTGGCCGAACTTCATGAAGATCGGCCCGAGAGCTTCGAGCGCAAGGCGCAATCGTTCGCCACGGCTGCCCGTCCGTACGCGCTGGAACCAGGTGGCTGGCGAGAGATGAAAAACAAAGCGCAGCGGCCGGAACAGGTGCGTGGCAAGAATGATCTCGTGCAGCCCGTAACGCACGAGCACGCGTTGGATCTGCAGCAGGCGAAGCAGGACGCGAAGACGCATGAAGTTTGGTTTAGTTGTGCGGCGGTGTAGCTAGTTGTTCATCGCGCTGTGCACGATCCGAATACGCGAAACATCTCATCGAGCGCTGCCCGGGCACAAGGATGTGCCCGCCGCCGCAGGTGGCGAGCTTTGAGCAAAAACCACGCTTTTTGCTCAAAGCACGAGGGTCGCGACAAGGAGTCCGACCCCTCGTCTCATACTAGCCC
>CBJNAT010000718.1:0-2308 GCA_966434585.1 uncultured Gammaproteobacteria bacterium
CATCGCTCGCAAGGGGTCGGCGTGCATCGACGGCGTGAGCCTGACCGTGAACGGTGTGACAGATACACACTTTGACGTGAATCTGATCCCGCATACTCTGCAGGCGACGACCCTGGGTGACTACCAGCCCGGCCAGCGGGTGAACCTCGAAATCGACATCATTGCCCGCTATGTCGAGCGATTGACGAGTTTCCAATCATGAAGCAACGCAATGTGTCTGCCCTTCGCCCAGGCGAAATCGCAGCCGCCGGACACAACAAACTGAACACCATCGAGGAGATCCTGGAGGATCTGCGCGCGGGCAAGATGGTCGTGATCATGGACGACGAAGATCGCGAGAACGAAGGCGACCTCATCATGGCCGCCGAGTGTGTCCGACCAGAGGACATCAATTTCATGGCGAAGTACGGCCGCGGGCTGATCTGCCTGACGCTCACCCGCGAGCGCTGTCAGCAGCTACGCCTGCCGCTGATGGTCAGCGACACGCATTTGAATCACGCCACCAACTTCACCGTATCGATCGAAGCGGCCGAAGGTGTGACGACGGGCATCTCGGCTCACGATCGCGCGCACACGGTACGCACCGCGGTTCGACGCGAGGCGCGACCTGAAGACTTGCGTCAGCCGGGCCATATCTTTCCGTTGATGGCGCAGGCCGGCGGCGTATTGACGCGAGCGGGACACACCGAAGCGGGGTGCGATCTCGCGCGGCTCGCGGGTTTCGATGCTGCCGCCGTGATCGTCGAGATCTTGAACGAGGACGGCACGATGGCGCGCCGTCCCGATCTCGAGCAGTTTGCACAATTTCACAAGCTGAAGATCGGCACGATCGCCGATTTGATTCGCTACCGATTGGACAAAGAGCGCTCCGTCGACCGCATTGCCGAGCAGGACATTCAGACGGAGTTCGGTCCGTTCCACATGATCTGCTTCGAAGACCACGTCAACCGTACGGTCCATCTCGCGTTGGTGCGTGGCAAGCTCGATCCGAATACACCGCCCCTCGTGCGTGTGCATCTCAAAGACACATTGCGCGACAGTGTCGGTGTGCAGTCGGACGTGCTCGGCTGGCCGCTGCGTTCAGCCCTGAAGCGCATTGCAGAAGAAGGGCAGGGCGTGATCGTGTTGCTGCGACAGGACGAGAGCCCGCGCGATCTGATGGATGCCGTGCAATCGCTGCAGGGCGGCAGCCCTGAGTCGGGACGAGCGATGCCGCAAGTGATCCGTACGTACGGTATCGGCGCGCAGATCCTGCGTGATCTTGGCGTCTCGCGCATGCGTGTGTTGTCCGCGCCAAAGCAAATGCACGGTATTTCCGGCTTCGATCTCGAAGTCGTCGAGTATGTGGATGGATAGGTGATGACTGATATGAAAGTGATCGAAGGCGATGTGTTGGCGCGCGATCTGCGTTTTGCAATCGTCGCGGCTCGGTTCAATGAGTCCATCGTCGAGCAGCTCGTGCGCGGTGCTGTCGAAGCACTCAAGCGTCACGGCGCCAAGGAACAACAGCTCACGCTCGTGCGCGTACCGGGTGCGTTCGACATGCCCGTCGCCGTGCGTCAGCTCGCCAAGAGCGGTAAGTACGATGCGGTGATCGCATTGGGCGCCGTGATCAAGGGAGCAACGGCGCACTTCGACTACGTCGCGGGCGAATGCGCGAGCGGACTTGCTCGCGCAGCGAACGACACGGAGGTGCCCGTCGCCTTCGGCGTGCTCACGACCGACACCATCGAACAGGCGATCGAGCGAGCGGGCACGAAGGCTGGCAACAAGGGTGCCGACGCCGCGGTGTGCGCGTTGGAGATGGCGAACTTGCTACGCAGCTTGAAAGGTTGACATCGTGGCATTGCTTCGCGGTGGCCGGGGTACGCGAGCGCGCAGCCAAGCGCGCAAGTTTGCGATGCAGGCTCTGTACCAGTGGCAAATGACGCAGCAGTCCGCGAAGGACATTGAAGGCCAGTTCATAGAGAGGGACGACTTCGGCGGCGCCGATCGCGAGTACTTCCATGAGCTGCTCGATCAATGCATCACGCGCGAGCAGGAGATCGAACAGAACACATCGAAGTACGTCGATCGGCCACTCGAACAGCTGGATCCGGTCGAGCGCGCCATCCTGCTAATTGGCATGTACGAGCTCGAGCATCGTCTCGAGATTCCGTATCGCGTGGTGATCAACGAAGCGGTGGAGCTGGGTAAACGCTTCGGTGCGACCGATGCGCACAAGTACTTGAATGCGGTGCTCGATCGGGCTTCGAAGGAGAAGCGCGGAGCGGAGCGGGGGTAGTGTTCTTCACCTCTCCGAGTGCGG